>NZ_JBSFGK010000155.1:0-11174 GCF_053596495.1 Kitasatospora sp. NPDC001683 | reverse complement strand
TCAACCCCGGCGCCACCTACACCACCAGCGCCAACTTCTCCTACACCGGCACCAACACCGCCCCCACCGCCTTCACCGTCAACGGCACCCCCTGCGGGCCGCAGTCGAGCCCATCCCCGAGCCCCACGCCCCCGACCACCCCGCCGCCGACCACTCCTCCGCCGAGCGGGGCAGCCCCGGCCGTACACGTCGCGGGCAGCACGCTGGCGACGGCCGACGGCACTCCGATCACCCTGCACGGGGTCAACCGCTCCGGGGCCGAGTTCATGTGTGTCCAGGGCCACGGCATCTTCGACGGTCCGGCCGACCAGACGTCCGTCACCGCGATGAAGTCCTGGCGCATCAACGCCGTCCGCGTGCCGCTCAACGAGGACTGCTGGCTCGCCCACTCCAACGTCGACCCCGCCTACGCCGGCGCGACCTACATCAGCGCCGTCCGCAGCTATGTCGACCTGCTGCACCGCAACGGCCTGGTGGCGATCCTGGACCTGCACTGGACCGACGGGGCGTACACCGGACCGTCCGCCGGCTGCTCCGACGCCAACGCGACCTGCCAGAAGCCCATGCCGGACGCCGCCGGCGCGCTCCCGTTCTGGACTTCTGTGGCGCAGACCTTCAAGGGCGACGACGCGACCGTCTTCGACCTCTTCAACGAGCCCTACCCGTCCCGCGCCACGGGGAGCGAGGCCGGCGGCTGGGCCTGCTGGCGGGACGGCGGCAGCTGTCCCGGAATCGGCTTCCGGGTCGCCGGCATGCAGGCGATGGTCGACGCGGTGCGATCGACCGGTGCGGACAACGTCCTGCTGCTGGGCGGCCAGGAGTACGCCAACGACCTCACCCAGTGGGCCGCGTACCTGCCGGCCGATCCACTGCACAACCTGGCCGCGTCCTGGCACTCGTACAACTTCAACACCTGTGCCAACGCCGCCTGCTGGGACGCCCAGATCGGCCCGCTGGCGGCCCGGGTGCCCGTGGTGACCGGGGAGCTGGGCGAGAGCGACTGCGCGCACGGCTACCTGGACACCCTGCTGCCCTGGCTGGACCAGCACGGCGTCTCCTACCTCGCCTGGGCCTGGAACACCTGGGACTGCGGCAGCGGCCCGGCCCTGATCAGCTCCTACGACGGCACCCCGACGGCCTTCGGGGCCGGCTACCGCGCCCACCTGGCCGGCGGGTAGCAGACCTCGCCGATCAGGCGGACTCCCGCACCACCAGTTCCGTCGGCAGGACCGTCTGCCGGCGGAACCGGCCCGGCTGGGCGATCTCCTTGAGCAGCAGCTGGACCATCAAACGCCCCATCTCCTCGGTCGGTTGACGCACACTGGTGAGCGGCGGCTCGGTGTGCCGGGCCACCACGGAGTCGTCGAAACCGATCACCGCGACGTCCTGCGGCACCCGCCGGCCCGCCTCCCGCAGCGCCTGCAGCGCGCCCGCCGCCATCAGGTCCGAGGCGCAGAACACCGCGTCCAGGCCGGGCCGGCGGGCGAGCAGTTCCCGCGTGCCCTCGCGTCCGCCGCGCTCGGTGAAGTCCCCGTGGGCGACCAGCCCTTCGTCGGCGGGCACCGAGGCCTCGGCGAGCGCCTGCCGGTAGCCGGCCAGGCGCGCCGCGGCGCCCTCCATGTCGAGCGGTCCGGTGACCGTCCCGATGGCCGTCCGTCCCCGGGCGAGCAGGTGCCGGACGGCCGCCCGGGCCCCGCCCGCGTTGTCGGCGTGCACGTAGCTCAGCGGTTCCTCCGCCGAGCGGCGGCCGCCGAGCACGGCAGGCAGTTCGAGCCGCTCCAGCAGCTCGGGAAGCGGATCGTCCTCGTGCACCGAGACCAGCAGGACGCCGTCCACCCGGCGGGCGGTGAGGTAGCGGGTCAACCGTTCCCGTTCGTGTTCGTCGCGCACCAACACCAGCAGCAACTGGAGGTCGGTCCCCGCGAGTTCGGCGGAGACTCCGGTGATGATGTCGGCGAAGTAGGGTTCGGAGCTCAGTTTCGCGACGCTCTCCGGGATGACCAGCGCGACCGCGTCCGTCCGGGAGGTGACCAGGGAGCGGGCCGCCTGGTTGGGAACGTAGCCGAGCTCCGCGATCGCCTGCTCGACCGCCGCGCGGGCCTTGGCGCTCACCTTGGGCGAGCCGTTGACGACCCGGGACACCGTGCCCCGGCCCACTCCCGCCCGGGCCGCCACCGCCTCCAGGGTGGGGCGGGCAGCGGGTGGCTGCTGCGCGGCTCGGCTCATGATCCTTCTCCCGGCGGACGGCGGACGGCGGACGGCGGCGGGGCAGTCGGACGACACGGTCCGGTAACGGAGCCGATGTACGGCCTTGACACGCCCCTCGCGGCGAAGCAATCTTCCCACATTGCTGTGGGAGCGCTCCCACCTTTGGCGCTCCATCCAGTTCCGAGCACCGCCGGCCGCCAGTTGCGCGGCGCAGTCATGGACCAACCCCTGGACGAGGAGATCCGGCCATGCGGAGCCCCGGCACCACTCACGGCGGCAGAGCCGCCACCACCCTCCCCACCCGCGACGCACGCAAGGCGCGCGACGCAGGCCACGCACGCAAGGCGCGCCGGCCACTGCCGATCGCCGCGACCGCGGCCCTGTGCGCCCTGCTGGTCGCCGGCTGCGACAGCGCCGGCTCGACCACCACCGCCGCCCCGGGCGGCAAGATCACCCTGACCGTCGGCGACTACGGCACCTTCGGCTACAAGGAAGCAGGCCTGTTCGACGCCTACATGCGGGAGCACCCCGACATCACCATCGTGGAGCACAGCGTCGAGCAGGAGGCCGACTACTACCCGGCCCTGCAGACCCACCTCGCCTCCGGCAGCGGTCTGGACGACATCCAGGCGGTCGAGGTCGGCCGGATCGCCCAGGTGGTGAAGAAGCAGGCGGCCAAGTTCGTCGACCTCGGCAAGGCGGACGGGGTCGACAGGAGCGCCTTCCTCCCGTGGAAGTCCCAGCAGGCCACCACCGCGGACGGCCACACCATCGGCCTGGGCACCGACATCGGACCGATGGCGATCTGCTACCGCAAGGACCTGTTCCAGCAGGCCGGGCTGCCCACCGACCGCGAACAGGTCGCCAAGCTCTGGCAGGGCGACTGGGCCAAGTTCGTCGAGACCGGCAAGCACTACCAGGCCAAGGCCCCCGCCGGCACGTTCTTCACCGACTCCGCCGGCGGCCTGTTCAACGCCGTGGTGTCCTCCAGCACCACCCAGTACGACAACAGCAGCGGCCAGCTGGACTACAAGAACAGCCCCACGGTCAAGACGGCCTGGGACCTGTCCACGGGTGCGATCCAGGCCGGGATCAGCGCCGGCCTCAAGCAGTTCGACACACCGTGGTTCCAGGCCTTCGCCAACTCCCGGTTCGCCACCGTCGCCTGCCCGTCCTGGATGACGGCCATCGTCGCCGACAAGTCCGGGAGCGCCAACAAGGGCAAGTGGGACATCGCCGCCCCTCCGGCCGCCGGCAACTGGGGCGGCTCCTTCCTCACCGTACCGAAGGCGGGCAAGCACCAGAAGGAGGCCGAGGCGCTCGCCGCCTGGCTCACCGCACCCGCGCAACAGGCCAAGGTCTTCACCACGGTGGGCAACCTGCCCTCCAACCTCAAGGCGCTGGGCCAGCCGGAGGTGCAGAACGCCAAGCTCGACTTCTTCGGCGACACGCCCACCGGCCGGATCTACGCCGCCACCGCGCAGTCCATCCAGCCGACCGTGATCGGCGAGTGGGACGGCCTGGTCAAGGACACCCTCACCAACGGCGCCCTGCTCAGCATCGAGCAGCACCAGAGCGACCCCGCCAAGGCGTGGAGCAACGCGGTCAAGGAGATCGACGACAAGGTCAGCGACTGACGGCCGGCCCCGTTCTCCAGAGAGCGTTCTCCAGAGAGGTCACCACCATGCTCGACGAGGCCGTCCCGGCCACCGCCCCCGGCCCGCCACGCCCCGCTCCCCCGCCTCCCAGCCCCTGGCGCACCCGGCTCTACCGCTGGGACCTCAAGGCCTCGCCGTACCTGTACGTCGCACCGTTCTTCGTCTGCTTCCTGGCGTTCGGCCTGTTCCCGCTGATCTACACCGGCTGGGTTTCGCTGCACAGCGTCGACCTCCAGACGCCGGACCGGATGCAGTGGCGAGGCTTCGACAACTACACCCGGCTGTTCCACGACGACCTGTTCCGCAACGCCCTGCGCAACACCGTCACCATCGGTGTGCTGTCCACCGTGCCCCAGCTGTTGATGGCCCTCGGCCTGGCGCACCTGCTCAACTACCGCCTGCGCGGCCGGGGCTTCTTCCGGATCGCGATGCTCGCGCCCTACGCGACCTCGATCGCGGCGGCGACCCTGGTGTTCACGCTGCTGTTCGGGCGGGACTACGGGATGATCAACTGGCTGCTGGGCCACCTGGGCCTCGGCCACGTCGACTGGGAGGGCGGCACCTGGAGCTCCCGGGTCGCCGTCTCCACGATCGTCACCTGGCGCTGGACCGGCTACAACGCCCTGATCTACCTCGCCGCCATGCAGGCCGTCCCGCACCACCTCTACGAGGCGGCGGCGCTCGACGGCGCCAACCGGTGGCAGCAGTTCCGGCACGTCACCGTACCGTCCATCCGGCCCACCATCCTGTTCACCATCGTGGTCTCCAGCATCGGGGCCACCCAACTCTTCGGCGAGCCGCTGCTGTTCGGCGGCGGCGCGACCGGCCACAGCGGCGGCTCGGCCCACCAGTACCAGACCCTCGGGCTGTACCTGTACGACCAGGGCTGGTACGCCTTCCACCTCGGCCGGGCCGCCGCCGTGGCCTGGACGATGCTGCTGATCCTGCTGGCCATCGGCGCGCTCAACCTCGCCCTGGTCCGCATCCGCCGCGCCCGGAACGGGGGTTGAGCACCGATGGCCGTCAACCGGGCACGACGTGCGGGAGCACTCGGCCTCACCGGGGCCGGACCGTTCACGTACGCGGTGCTGGTCCTCGTCGCCGTCCTGTCCCTCTTCCCGCTGTACTGGACCCTCGTCGGCGCCTCGACCTCCGGCAGCCGGATCGCCCAGACCCCGCCGCCGCTGCTGCCCGGCGGGAGCCTGTGGCACAACCTCGACATCGCCTGGAACCAGGTCCACATGGGCCGGGCGCTGCTCAACTCGGTGGTGGTGGCGGGCTGCGTCACCGCCAGCACCGTGCTGTTCGCGACCCTGGCCGGCTTCGCCTTCGCCAAGCTGCCGTTCCGGGGCCGCAACCTCCTGCTGAGTCTGGTGGTGGCCACCATGACCGTGCCCGCCCAGCTGAGCGTCATCCCGCTGTACCAGATCATGGCGCAGTTGCACTGGACCGACCGGTTGCAGTCGGTGATCCTGCCCAACCTGGTCGCCGCGTTCGGGGTGTTCTTCATGCGGCAGTTCCTGTCCGAGGCGCTGCCGATCGACCTGGTCGAGGCGGCCCGGATGGACGGCGCTAACAGCCTGCGGATCCTGTGGAGCGTGGTGCTGCCGATCGCCCGGCCCGGGATGGCCGTGCTCGGCATGCTGGTCTTCGTGCAGTCCTGGAACGACTTCTTCTGGCCGATGATCGCGCTGAGCCAGAGCAATCCCACCGTCCAGGTCGCCCTGGCCGGTCTCGGCGGCGGCTCGTACGACTCCGACCAGGCCGTCATCCTCACCGGCTCGCTGCTCGGGACGGCACCGCTGCTGCTGGTGTTCGCCCTGCTGGGCAGGCAGGTCGTCGGCGGCATCACCGCCGGCGCCGTCAAGAACTGATCGTTCGTCAATTCCCCTTAGCGAAACCGGAGAATCCAGCCATGACTTCCGCACGGACCGGGGTGTCCCCGGTCGACACCACCGCAGCCGCCTTCCCCGCCGACTTCCTCTGGGGAGCCGCGACGGCGGCGTACCAGATCGAGGGGGCCGTCGACGTGGACGGCCGGGCCCCCTCGATCTGGGACACCTTCAGCCGGACCCCGGGACGGACGGCCGGTGGCGACACCGGCGACCGGGCCACTGAGCACTACCACCGCTACCGGCAGGATGTCCGGCTGATGAGCGAACTGGGCCTGGGCGCCTACCGGTTCTCGGTGTCCTGGTCCCGGGTGCAGCCCACCGGACGCGGGCCGGCCGTCGAACGCGGCCTGGACTTCTACCGGCGGCTGGTGGACGAGTTGCTGGAGCACCGCATCGAGCCTGCGGTGACGCTCTACCACTGGGACCTCCCACAGGACTTGGAGGACCTCGGGGGCTGGCCGGTCCGCGACACCGCGAGGCGGTTCGCGGACTACACCGCGCTGGTGGCGGACGCACTCGGCGACCGGGTGAGCCTCTGGACCACCCTCAACGAGCCCTGGTGCTCGGCCTTCCTCGGTTACGGCTCCGGGGTGCACGCCCCGGGCCGGGCCGACTGGACGGCCGCCCTGCGCGCTGCCCACCACCTCAACCTCGGCCACGGCCTCGCGGTCGAGGCGCTGCGCGCGGCCCTGCCCCGGGACGCGCGGATCGCCGTGTCACTCAACCTGCACGAGGTGCGGCCGCTCTCCGAGTCCGTCGCGGACCGCGAGGCCGCACGCCGGATCGACGCGGTGGGCAACCGCGTCTTCACCGGACCGATGCTGAACGGTGGCTACCCCGTGGACCTGGTCGTCGACACGGCACACCTGGTCGACTGGCCGACGCTGATCCACGACGGCGACCTTGCCACGATCGCCCGGCCGATCGATCTGCTGGGCATCAACTACTACACCCCCACCGTGGTTTCGGCCCTGCCGGACGGACCGGCCCCGGACACCGCGGCCGCGGGCGAGGCGGGCCACGGCGACGGCGCCCAGTCCCCCTTCGCCGGCTGCGCCGACGTGCTCTTCCACCGAGCGCCCGGCGAGCGCACCGCCATGGGCTGGCCGATCGACCCGAGCGGCCTGACCGACCTGCTGCTGCGCCTCCACCGCGAACACCCCGGGCTGCCGTTGCTGGTCACCGAGAACGGTGCCGCCTTCGACGACCGTCTGACGCCGGAGGGCGCGGTGCACGATCCGCAGCGCATCGAGTACCTGCGCGGGCACCTCGACGCCGTCCGGCGGGCGATCGCGGCCGGCGCGGACGTACGGGGCTACTTCCTCTGGTCGCTGATGGACAACTTCGAGTGGGCGTACGGCTACGGCAAACGGTTCGGTCTGTACTACGTGGACTACGCCACCCAGGCCCGGATCGCCAAGGACAGCGCCCGGTGGTACGCGGAGGTGATCCGCCGGGGCACGCTCCCTGACCTGGGTGTGTGAGCACGTCCGGATCCCTTGACGCCGGTCGTTCGACCGGCGAAGCTGGCAGCGGTGGGTGTACCGGCGCGCGATGGGTTCCCGGCGCGCGATGAGTTCGGGGTGCGGTTCCCGTATCGAGGATCGATCCAGGACGGCCCCATGTCCCAGCCCTTCCCCAGCACCGACCCCGCTCCGACACTGGCCGAGGTCGCCCGTCGGGCCGGTGTCTCCATCGCGACCGCTTCCCGGGTGCTGAACCGTTCCGCCCGGGTCTCCGCCGACGTGGCGGCCCGGGTGGAACGGGCGGCGCGCGAGCTGTCGTACGTCCGCCGTCGAGCTCCCAGCACCCGCGGCACCGGCGTGGTGGCCGTCGTGGTCTTCGCCGATCCGCTGCAGTACCACGCGGACGCCTTCCCGGTGCGGCTGCTGGCCGGCCTGCGGCGCTCCCAGCCCGGCGCGGAGCGGGAGTTGGCCGTCTTCACGGTGCCCAGGCGCTCGCGGCGGCCGCCGCTGGTGCGCTACCTGTGCGGCGGCCACGTCGACGGCGTGCTGCTGGTCGGCCCCTGGGGCGACACCGCGCTCATCCGGCTGCTGCACGCGGCCAAGGTCCCCGTGGTGTCGCTGGGCCGGCCGCCGGAGCCCGGCACGGTGGCGTTCGTGGACGCGGACAACCTCACCGGCGCCAGGGAGGCGGTGCGGCGGCTGTGCGCGTCCGGGCGCCGCTCGGTGGCCACCATCGCCGGGCCACCGGACACCGCCGCCGGCGCGGACCGGCTGGCCGGCTACCACCAGGCGATGGCGGCGACGCTCTCGTGCCGGCCCGCCGTGGCGTACGGCGACTTCAGCAGCGCCTCCGGTGAGCACGCGATGCAGTGGCTGCTGGACCAGCGCCCCGAGCTGAACGCGGTCTTCGCCGCCTCAGACCAGATGGCCGCGGGGGCCCTCAGGACCTTGCGCCGGCATGGCCTGCGGGTGCCCCAGGACGTGGCGTTGATCGGCTTCGACGACGCCCCCGTCGCGGCACGCTGCCGCCCGGGCCTGACCACCGTCCGCCAACCGGTGGAGGAACTCGGCTCCCGCGCCCTGGAGTTGCTGCTGCGCAACCCGGCACGCGGCGAATCGGTGGTGCTCCCCACCCGGCTGGTCGTCCGGGCCTCGGGCTGAACGCGCCGCACTCGCTGCGCCTCATTCCTGTGGTTCGTTTCCACTTGTTCGCATCCCTTGTACGGCGGTGGCAGCAATGAGAGCGTTAACCAATGAGAGCGTTAACACGTCCTTGCGTGTCGCGTCCTGAACTCGCGTCAACTGCCCAGTCCCAGAAGCTGGCACGTCGGGTAAAGGAGCGCTGGCCGAGCTGCCGCGTCGTCGTCGGGGACAACGACGTCAGCCACCAGCAGGAGCCGCTGTTCGCCGAGGCGCCCTGGCTGTACGTGCCGGTGCACGGCGAGGGCGAACTGCGGTTCCGCGACCTGCTGCACACCTTCCTGACCGACGGGGACCTCGCCGCGATCCCGACCCTTCACCTCCGCACCCCCGCACCGCACCGGATCGCAGCGGAGTCGGTCGTGATGAGCGAAACTTTCGAAAGGCCTGTGGGCTTGTAAGTTACCGCTCACCCCGGGGAAGTCAGCGGGAATCCCGCTGGCTGCATAGGCCGTTAAGCTCCCGACCAGGTCCTTTCTTGAGAGGAGCAGGACTGGTCGCGGTCGACACTTTCGCTTGCCCTGCCGAAAGTGTTGACAGCTTGTCGAGTGCAGGCCAACACTATCGTGCGGTTGGCCGCGGCTCCGGACCTCGGCCACAGTCGCCAACTCGCGCCGGGAAGCACGACGTTGACGAACCACCGGTTTTCCCTGTGCCGCTGCCGCCATGCGGTGTCGCTCGGCCGACCCATCCGTTCACGGTCATCGGTGGCGCAGGGTCGCACCCCCGCACCCCCACCCATCGGCAGAACGGATCATCCCGTGAACCCTCCCCACCCCAAGAGCCGCAGGGTTGGCCGCGTCCGGCAGTTCGCCGGCAGGGCGCCCGTCCTCGTCCCGGCCCTCGCGGTCGTCCTGCTCCTGCCCGGCACCGCCGACGCCGCGACCGTGACCACGAACCGGACCGGCAGCGACGGCGGGTACTTCTACTCGTTCTGGACCCAGGGCTCCGGTGCCGTCTCGATGTCGCTGAACGGCGGCGGCCACTACGGCACCTCCTGGACCAACGCCGGCAACTTCGTAGCCGGCAAGGGCTGGAGCACCGGCTCCCGCAACCCGGTGACCTACTCGGGCACATGGAGCACCAACGGCAACGCCTACCTGTCGCTCTACGGCTGGACCACCAACCCGCTCGTCGAGTACTACATCGTCGACAACTACGGCTCCTACAAGCCCACCGGCGCGTACAAGGGCACCGTCACCAGTGACGGCGGCACCTACGACATCTACGAGACGACGCGGTACAACGCCCCCTCGATCGAGGGCATCAGGACCTTCAACCAGTACTGGAGCGTCCGTCGGGCCAAGCGGACGGGCGGAACCATCACTGTCGGGAGCCACTTCGACGCGTGGGCCAGGTCCGGCATGAACCTCGGCAACATGAACTACGAGATCCTCGCCACCGAGGGCTACCAGAGCAGCGGCAACTCCGACATCACCGTGGGCTCCGCCCCCGGCGGGGGCAACGGCGGCGGCACGCCGGGCGGGGGAATCAACTCCGGCACGGTCTACACGCTCTCCGACGTGGCCGCCGGGCACGTCCTCGACGAGCCCGCGGGGCAGAACGACAACGGCACCCAGCTCCAGGTGTGGGACGCCGGCGGCGCCGCCAACCAACAGTGGCGGGCCGACCGGAACGACGACGGCTCCTACACCCTCACCAACGTCGCCAGCGGCCGGGCCCTGGACGAGCCGAGCGGCCAGTCGGGAAACGGAACGAGGACGCAGGTCTGGGACTCCAGCGGCGCCGCCAACCAGCACTGGCGGGCCGACCGGAACGACGACGGCTCCTACACCCTCACCAACGTCGCCAGCGGCCGGGCCCTGGAGATCCCCGGCGGTCAGACCGGCAACGGCACTCCCGTCCAGGTCTGGGACTCCAACGGCGGTGCCAACCAGCACTGGAACTTCGGTTGAGCCGGGCCGCGGGGCACGCGGCATCCCTTGCGCAGCTCGCGTTAACGCTCACAAGCGTCTGACGGCTCATCCGCTCATGAAGGAGTTCCCCATGCGTGCACGAAAGTCCAACCGTGGGCAGTTGCCCACCGTGCTCACCGTCGTGGCGGCGCTGGTGGCCATGCTCGGCGTCACCACCGCACAGGCCGCCGACACCGCTCGGGCAGCCACCAGCGGCGCCTTGCGCGGCGTGGGTTCCGGCCGGTGCCTCGATGTGCAGGATGCCAGCCGGAGCGACGGCACGTCCGTCCAGATCTACGACTGCTCGAACGGGGCGAACCAGCTCTGGACGTCGACCTCCGGCAACCAGCTGACGGTGTACGGCGACAAGTGCCTGGACGTTCCGGGCCACGCCACCACGGCCGGTACCCGGGTGCAGATCTGGAGCTGCAGCGGCGCCGCGAACCAGCAGTGGCAGGTCAACTCCGACGGCACGGTGGTCGGCGTGGAGTCCGGGCTGTGCCTGGACGTCACGGGCGCCGGCACCGCCAACGGCACGGCGGTGGAGATCTGGCCGTGCAACGGCGGCGGCAACCAGAACTGGACCGGCCTGTCCGCCTCGGCCCCGCCGGGCGGCAAATGTGCCCTGCCGTCGACGTACCACTGGTCGTCGACGGGCGCGCTGGCGCAGCCGGCGAACGGCTGGGTGTCGGTGAAGGACTTCACCGACGTGGTCTACAACGGCAAGCACCTGGTCTACGCGTCGAACGTGAACGGCTCCTCGTACGGCTCGATGATGTTCAGCCCCTTCACGAACTGGTCGGACATGGCCTCGGCCCCCCAGACCGGGAT
>NZ_JBSFGK010000154.1:0-11283 GCF_053596495.1 Kitasatospora sp. NPDC001683 | reverse complement strand
CCGGATGGCCTCCCGCTTCGGGTGAGCCCTCGAAGGCTCCGGGTGAGCCGCACACCCGCGGCCGCGCTCGCCCTCGCGTCGGGCGTCGAGTGCCTTTCAGTACTGGGTGCTGACGGTCACCCCGCTGAAGTCGGTGGTGGCGTAGAGGCTGACGTAGCGGTAGCCCGCCGTGGTGTTGGTGACGGTGAGGGTCTGGGCGGTGCCGGGGTTGGTGGAGGCGGCGGTGTGGGTGGTGGGGGAGGCCCAGGTGTCGGGGTCGTAGTAGAGGGCGGCGTTGCCGGTGCCGCCGGAGGTGGAGACCTTCAGAGTGGTGGTGCCGGCCGGCAGGTAGAGGTAGAAGTAGTCGAGGTTGCCGGCGGTGCGGGCCTGGTTCGGGCGGGAGCAGTTCTGGCCGAGCGCGTCGGTGCGCGGGTCGGTGCAGGTCGGCAGGGTGGTGCCGCCCCCGGTGGTGACGGTCACCGAGGTCGGGGTGGCGGCGGTCTGTCCGTCGCTGTCGGTGACGGTCAGGGCGATGGTGTAGGTGCCGGGGGCGGCGTAGGTGTGGACCGGGTTCCGCTCGTCGGAGCTGCTGCCGTCACCGAAGGTCCAGTGCCAGGAGGCCAGTGACGCCTGGGAGTTGGTCTCGACGGACTTGTCGGTCAGGGTGACGGTGGCGCCGTCGACGGACTGGCCGAACAGGGCGGTGGGGCCGTCGGCGTAGCAGGCGCCGGCGGCGCAGGTGTTCAGCCAGCCGTCGAAGTCGGCGTCGTAGGAGGTGCCGAGGCCGTTGTAGACCGCGTAGCCGCCCTGGTAGTCGCCGGTGCGGAAGTGGCCGAGCATGTTCTGGACGTCGGCGGGGTGCTTCTCGAACATGTACCGCACGGCCAGGTAGCCCCACGGGTAGGTGCGCACCGTGTCCGAGTTGTCGTAGGTGTTCTGGAAGACCGTGCTCAGCTTGTACCGGTGGGTGGCGGCCTCGGCCATCGCCTGGGTGTCGGTGGTGCCGCGGTAGGCGTAGGACTCGTACTCGGCGACGCCCTCGATCCACCAGATGTCCGGGACGGAGATCTCGGTGGAGAAGTTGCCCTTCATGTCGTAGATGTTGTCGAGGTAGTGGGTGTACTCGTGGTTGAGGTTCCACACGTTGGCGGGGAAGCCGTCGTCGTAGGACTTCCGGTACATCACCGACACGGGCTTGTTGTTGGGGTCGGTGACGTCCATGACGGTCTGGCCGCCGTTGTCGGTGGAGTTGCCGTAGATCGCCCAGGAGTAGGTCTGGTAGTCGTCCCGGTTGGAGAAGACGGCGAGGGTGATGGTCTTGCCGTACTGGCCGGGGACGGGCCCGTCGTCCTTGACGAGGTCGTGGAAGAAGCCGTCCTCGCCGCGCAGGCTCTCGCAGACGGTGGCCAGTTCCTCGGGGGAGAGGTTCTCGGTGCGTATGGTGCGGTTGTCGCAGACCAGGCTGTTCGGCAGGACGGCGGCGGTGAGCTTGCCGGGCAGGTCGCAGGTGCCGTAGTAGGAGCACTGGGCGTTGTCGTACTGGTTGGCGTTGTACGCGGTGTAGACGTACAGCTTGCCGACGGCGCCGGAGATCGGGGTGGTGTCGAGCACCTTCTTGACCAGCGGCTTGGCGAAGGCCTCGATGCCGCCGCCGTCGCCGGCGGTGCGGGCGAGGTCGTTGCCGGCGTTGACGTCGAGGAAGGCGTTGGGGGTGGTGAGCAGGTCCTTGTGGTTCTGCGCGAAGTTCGCCAGCGTGGTGATCACGCTCGGGTCGGCGGCGACGGCGCTGACGTAGTCGGGGTTCCAGTTCGCCCGCCACAGCGGCGCCCACAGCACGGAGTTGACGGCGTTGACCATCTTCGGGAAGGCGTTGTAGCCGTTGCCGTAGCCGTTCAGGACCTGCTGGTAGACCTTCAGGTAGTGGGCCTGGATGTTCGCGCTGTCGGTGAGGATCAGCACCTCGCCGAGCACGGCGCCGTTGGCGTCGCTGACGTCCGTCCGGTGCGCGGTGGCGAAGAAGGCGTCGAGGCCGGCCTGGACGGCGGCGGTGAGTGTGGCGTCGTAGGGGCCGACGGCGCTCGCGTTGTTGGACTGGACGTAGTAACCGGCCCGCAGGAAGAGTACGAGCTGCAGGATGTTCGCGGAGTTGTCGCCGGTGTAGTTCGCCGCCTGGGCCCGGAAGGCGTTCGCGACGGTGAGCATCTGCGACTGCTTGAAGACCTTGCCCGCGTCGGTGCCGGTGACGTTGTACAGCGTCTTGACGCAGTCTGTGGTCGAGCCCTGGACGAAGGAGACCAGGGCGGCGCCGCTGCGGCTGCCGAAGTCGGCGGGCGTGCAGCCGGCCGCGGCGGGCGCCTGCGCGGTCAGCTCGCGCTTGGCCGGGGTCGTGGCATGGGGGTGCGGGGCGGTCTGGACGGCCGTCCCGGTCGGTTGGAGCGCCTGGCCGAGCAGTTCCGGCGGGAGCGGCGCCGCCGTGCGGCCCAGGTCCTCGGAGGTGTCGGCGGCGATCTCGGCGCCGAAGGGTTTCGGCGCGGCCGGTGCCTGGCTCTGGGCCTGGGCCGCCGCGTGGGCCTGGGCGGTCGGGGTCGCGGCGAGGGCAGGGGTCGGAAGCAGGGTGGCGGGGCCGGCGAGGGCGGCGGCCACCAGGAGCGGAAGGGATTGGCGCAGACGCACTGCGGTGTCCTTGTCCTGAGGTGGGGGAGGTGACGCGGCGTCGGCCACGAGGCGGAGGGGGGAATTGACGTGTGACCTGTCACCGGAATCAGGGTCAGAACAATGTCACAGGTTATATGTCATCGCAAGAGTGTGCGCAGGAGCGGCTCCGGACGGCTGCCGCCCGTCAACGAGGATCCTCATGAGTCGTCGTCACCGGGGCGAGGTGGAGGCGCGAACGGCCGGTGCGGTCGCCGGGTGCCGCACCGGCGGGTCGGCGGCTCGGCCTCGTCAGGCCGCGGGCGACCAGCCGAGGGCGGGGCCGAGTCGGGTGGCGAGGTCGGTCAGGATCTGGACGTAGTCCTCGGGTTCGAAGGTGAACGGCAGGGCGAAGGCGACCTCGTCGACCTCCCGGTAGCCGGCGTGGGCGTGCAGCCGTTCGGCGAGTTCCGCGGAGCTGCCGACCAGGTCGGGTGCGTAGAGCAGTCGGGCCGGGCCCTGCGGGCTGTGGGTGCGCGGGGCGCGGGCGAGGGCGTACGCCTCGTACTTGGCGCGCTGCTCGGGGGTGGCGCTGTCGGTGGGGATCACCACCAGCCCCTGCGAGACCCGGGCGTGCTCGCCCTCGGGGTGCAGGGCGCGGAAGGCGCGGATCTGCTGGGCCTGGATCTCGGCGAAGTCCGGTGCGCCGTCGTCCGGTTCGGGCTTGACCACGCTGCCGGCCAGCAGGTTGAGTCCGTGCTCGCCCGCCCAACGGGCCGAGCGCAGGCTGCCGGCGCCGTACCAGAGCCGTCCGGCGAGGCCGGGGGAGTGGGGCTGGACGCGGCGCGAGTACACCTCGATGCCCTCGGTGCCGGCGAAGTCGGAGGCGTCCTCGCCGCGGACCAGGGCGAGCAGCCGTTCGGCCCGGCGGTGGCTGAAGTCCTCGTGGTCGCCGGTGTCCGGGTAGAGGGCGCCGCGCACGTGCTGGTAGTGGGTGGGCGTGCCGACGCTGAAGCCGGGGTTGAGCCGGCCGCCGGAGAGCAGGTCGACGGTGGCGAGGTCCTCGGCGAGCCGCAGCGGGTTCTCCCAGCCGAGCGGGGTGACGGCGGTGCCGAGCTGGATCCGGCTGGTGCGCTGGGTGGCGGCGGCGAGGACGGCGACGGGGGAGGAGATCCCGTACTGGAGGTGGCGGTGGCGCAGCCAGGCGTGGTCGAAGCCGAGTTGCTCGCCGAGGGTGATCAGGTCGAGGGTGGACTCGTGTCCCCGGCGCGGGTCGGCCTCGTCGAAGAGCCCGATGGTGAGGAAGCCGAGTTTCCGCAGCGGGCGGGGAGAGGTCGGCATGATGGCGGCTCCGCGTGGGTTCCTGCGGCCCCGGGCAGGACCGGACGGGTGGTGCCCGTCGAAGGTACGCAGGCCGTCCGGGGTGCCACAAGATCGGTACGCGATCCGGACAGCGAATCGCAACGGGCCGCAACGCGGGCGCAATGCGGCGCAACACCGGGGCCGGGCGCCCGCCTCGCGGGAGGGCACCCGGCCGCGATCGTGCCGGGATCAGCAGCTGCGCAGCTCCGGGCTCTGGTTGCGGATCTGGTTGTGCAGCGAGGTGAACTCGCGGTACGCCTCGCTGTCCTCGGAGCCGGGGCGGAAGGCGCCGACCCGGTGGCAGTTGACGAAGGCGAGCTTCACGCCGAAGTGGTCCTCCAGGCTGCCGCGGATGGCGTTGCTGGCCAGCGCGCGCAGCAGCTGGGCGCGCTGCTCGTCGCTGGGCGTGGTGTTGTCGGTGGTGAACTCGTCCTTGGTGGCGGCGAGTTCGGTGCTGAGTCCGGCGACGACCTGGTAGGCGTACGGGAGCGAGGCGCGGACGGTGTCGAGGAAGTCGGCCTCGTCCACGCGGCCGTTGCGGGCCTGCTCGAGCAGGGCGGGGGAGACGTCGAGCGACATGGGGGTCCTCTTTCGCGGGGCGCGCGCGGGGCGCGCGGGCGGGGAATGGCTAACGAAGATGAAAACCATTTGCGTGAAGGACTCTCGTGGACGTCTCGACGGTCTGTCAAGTACCGCCCCCCGAAGGGCTGACGCCCGCGCCGCCCGGCACCCGCGGCACCTTGATGACGAACACCGCGATCAGCACGGCGAGCGCGGCGAACACCAGGCCCATCCGGAAGGCCGTCGCGATGCCGTGCGCCAGCACCTCCGAGGAGTACGGCGCCGGCAGCTTCCCACTCGCCCTGAACCTGGCGGCCTGCTGCGGGGTGGCCTGTCGGAGGAACTTCCCGGCCTGACGCCCGGCCTCGTTGCGACCGGCCGTGCCGTACACCGTGACCAGGATCGACAGGCCGAGCGAACCACCCACCTGCTGGGTGGTGTTGAGCATCCCGGTGGCCGCGCCGGTCTCGTGCGGGGCGACCCGCGAGACGGCGGTGAGCATCACCGGGACGAAGATCGAGCCCATCCCGAAGCCGAACAGCAGCGTCGGCCCGAGGATGCCGCCCGCGTACGTGCTGTCGATGTCGATCCGGCTCGCCCAGAACACCCCGCAGAAGACCAGCACCGAGCCGGTGACCAGGAACGGCTTCGGACCCCACCGCAGCTGGTTGCGCGCGGCGAACTGGGCGGCGGTGACGATCGCCGCGCTGATCGGCAGGAAGGCGAAACCGGCCCGCAGCGGGCTGAAGTCCAGGATCTCCTGCACGAACAGGGTGATGAAGAAGAAGATGCCGAACATCGCCGCCGCCACGCACAGCATCAGCCCGTACGCGCCGGAGCGGTTGCGCTCGCGGAACAGGTGCAGCGGGGTGATCGGCTGCGGCACCCGCCGCTCGTTGACCAGGAAGGCGCCCAGCAGCACGACGGCCAGGCTGAACGCGGTGAGCGTGACGGCGTCCGTCCAGCCGTGCTCGGAGGCCCGGATGAAGCCGTACACCAGCGACACCACGCCCACCGTGGCGGTGAACGCGCCGGTCAGGTCGAAGCGCCCGGGGTGCCGCTCCGACTCGTTGATGTACAGCGGCGCCAGCAGGGCGATCACGATGCCGATCGGCACGTTGACGAACAGCACCCACCGCCAGGAAAGCCAGGAGGTCAGCATGCCGCCGAGCAGCAGCCCCACCGCGCCGCCCGCACCGGCCACGGCGGAGTAGACGCCGAAGGCCCGGTTGCGCTCCCGGCCCTCCTTGAAGTTGGTGGCGATCAGCGCCAGCGCGGTCGGCGAGGCGATCGCCCCGCCCAGCCCCTGCAGCGCCCGGGCCGCCAGCAGCCAGGCCGAGGACTGGGCGACCCCGCCGAGCAGCGAGGCGAGGCTGAACACCAGCACGCCGACGATGAACACCCGCCGGCGCCCGAGGATGTCACCGGTGCGCCCGCCGAGCAGCAGCAGCCCGCCGAAGGTGAGGGTGTAGGCGTTGATCACCCAGGACAGGTCGGTGGTGGAGAAGCTCAGTGCCCGCTGGATGTGCGGCAGGGCGATGTTCACGATCGTGATGTCCAGGACGACCATGAGCTGGGTGGCCGCGATGACGGTGAGGGCTGTCCCCGGGTGCTGGCCCCGACGTGCGGTCGCGGGCGGAGCCGGGGCCAGGGCACGGGAGGCGGCCATGGCAGGTCCCCCAATGGCGTGGGGTCGAACGGCTGTGGGTGAGAGAAGTCGCTACCCCCGACCGTAGCCCCGGGGAGATAGGGAACACAACCGTTCATTACGGACAAACCATGATTATCGGGTGACACGTGATCGAAGTGCCCCGCCGGGCCTGTGAGCCGCCGGGCTCACGAGGTCGGCGGGTAGCCGCGGGTGCGGACGAGGTCGTGGGTGAGGGGAGGTCGGTGAAGGCGCGGGTGGCGGCGCTGCGGTAGGCGTCGGCGCGGCGCAGCAGGGTGACGGTGCGGGTGGGGAGCGGCGGGTCGAGGGGGATCCGGGCGAGCCGGGGATGGTCGTGGGTGACGGCCTCGGGAAGGACGCTGGCGAGCGGGGTGCGCTGGACGACCTCGGTGGGCGCCTGGACGGAGTCGGCCTCGACGGCGATCCGCGGGCTGACGCGGTGCTGCGCGAAGTAGCCGTCGATGTGTCCTCGGGTGGCGAAGTCGCCGCTGAGCAACGCCAGTTGCGACCTGGCCCGGCAGAACGTCGCCGAGGGCGGCCGGCCGTTCGCGACCGTCATCGTCAAGGACGGCTTCCTCGACCACCTCGCCGCCACCGGCCGGCTCCTGCGCCGGTAGCCCCCTTGCCTCAGGGCGCGGTGTGCCCGGGCAGGGGACCGTACTCGGCACAGAAGTCGCAGTCGCAGGTGGTCAAGGAGTTGGCCTGGCAGTGGGGCGTCTTCCAGTACGGCGAAGCGCAGGGCCCGGGATCGACGGGAGAGCCGTCGTCTGGCAGGGTGCGGCGGCAAAAGTCGCAGCGGACGGCAGCCGGCACACCCGCGTGGAGCAGGACCTGCGCCGCGTGGGAAGCGACCTCGAAGGGGACGTCCGACACGAGGGTGGCGGTCCCGGCGTCCAGTACCTGGCCGCTGCGCCACAGGCTGAGCCCGGTCACCGTGCGGACCGCCTTGAGCGCGGCCGGACCGCGCGGTGAGGCGCCGGCCAGCAGCACCGTGAATTGCGGGTCTTCCACAGCTCCGCTCCCCACCGTCAGGCGACACGTCCAGCGCCCAGTCAACCGCCAAGCCCCTCCGCCGGGCCACCGGTTTTCGGCGGCCGAGGCGGGGGCCACGGGCCGGCCGTGCGAGCCGGGCTGGCAAGCTGGGCCGGTCGGGGCGCCGTCGGGTGCCCCTCGGCGAGGGGGTGCTGGTGGTGGACGGCTTGGTGGCTCGGCGGGTGCCTCCATTGGATCCGCAGGTGGGCGCGGCGGTGGCGGCCGCGGGTGAGCGGGCGCGCGAGGTGCTCACCCCGGAGGGGCTGACGGCGTGGCAGGAGCGGGACGTCGCCGCCCGGCCGCGTCCGACGCTCGACCAGCTGCGCGACGGCGGCCGGTTCGAGGTGGCGGAGCTGCGAGTGCCGCGGGCCGACGGCGGGGGCGAGGTCACGCTCGTCACCGGGCGCCCCGCAGGGGTGGGTGGCACGCTGCCGGTGCTGTACTACCTGCACGGCGGCGGGATGGTGACGGGCAACGCGTGGTCCGTCCTGCCGCGGCTGTTGCGTTCGTGGGCCTTGCCGCTGGGGCTGGTGGTGGTGTCGGTCGAGTACCGGCTGGCGCCGCGCACCCGCTTCCCGGGCGCCGTCGAGGACTGCTACGCCGGTCTCGCCCGGCTGGCCGAGCAGGCCGGCGCGCTGGACGTGGACGCGCGGCGGCTGGTGATCGGCGGCAAGAGCGCCGGCGGCGGACTCGCCGCGGCCCTGGCCCTGCTGACCCGCGACCGCGGCGGTCCGGCGCCGGTCGGCCAGCTGCTGCTGAGCCCGATGCTCGACGACCGCGGTGACACCTTCTCCAGCCACCAGATGGCCGGCCACGACACCTGGGACCGCACCTCCAACGCCACCGCCTGGCAGGCCGTGCTCGGCGACCGGTACGGTGCCGCCGACCTCTCGCCGTACGCCGCCCCGGCCCGTGCCACCGATTTCTCCCGGCTGCCCGCCGCGTACGTCGAGGTGGGGTCCGCCGAGACCTTCCGGGACGAGGCCGTCGCCTACGCCGACGCGATCTGGCGGGCGGGCGGCGACGCCGAACTGCACGTGTGGCCCGGCGCCTGCCACGGCTTCGACACCCTCGCCCCGGACGCGGCCGTCTCCCGGGACGCCCAGGAGGCCCGCACCCGCTGGCTGCGCCGCATCCTCCAATGCTGAACCCGGCTCGGCAGGACAGTGCGGACCGTCCTCGGCCTCCCGCCCGGCACACCTGCGGCTTGACCGAACGCGTTCACCAATTCCCATGGAGGGGCCGCAAGTTGGTGAGATCTCGGTAAAACCGCACATCTCTCCGCACGGGGGACCAGTGCTGTTCACGTCCCGGCCGCCGCCGGTACACCGAGGACTCCCAGCCTGGGGGCCGCACCGCCGCAGCCACCTCCCCCCGTCCACAGGAGCCCTCTGTGACCCGTCGTTATGTCCGGCTGGCCGCCACCCTCGGCGCCGCCGGTGTGCTGGCCGGATCCACCGTCGCCCAGGCCGCCGCCGCCGAGGAGGGCCGCGGCGCCCACGCCCAGCACGTGCTGCTGCTGTCGGTCGACGGCCTGCACCAGTCGGACCTGGCCCGGTTCGTGGCCGAGCACCCGCAGTCGGCCCTCGCCCGGCTGGTCCGCGGCGGCGTCGAGTACACCCACGCCAGCACCACCGACCCGTCGGACTCCTTCCCCGGCATGGTCGCCCAGCTGACCGGCGGCGGCCCCGGCACCACCGGCGTCTACTACGACGACACCTACGACGCCGCGCTGCTCCCGGCCGGCACCACCGACTGCAAGGGCGCCAAGCCCGGTGTCGAGGTGGACCTCACCGAGGACCTGGACAGGAACCAGGACGCGCTCGACGCCGGCCAGGGCCTGGCCGGCCTGCCCGGCTCCATCCTGCGGATGACCGGACAGCCGCGGACCCTGCTCGACCCGGCCAAGCTGCCGGTCGACCCGCAGACCTGCAAGCCGGTCTACCCGCACTCCTACCTCCAGGTGAACACCGTCTTCGAGGTCGCCCGCCAGGCCGGGCTGCGCACCGCGTGGTCGGACAAGCACGCCGCCTACGACATCCTCAACGGCCCCTCCGGCGAGGGCGTCCAGGACCTCTTCACCCCGGAGATCAACAGCAACGCGACCGGCTACAACGGCGACTGGACCAAGGACAACCGGGCCACCGAGCAGTACGACTCGTACAAGGTGCAGGCCGTCCTCAACGAGATCGACGGCTACGACCACAGCCGTTCGCAGCAGGTCGGCACCCCGGCGGTCTTCGGCCTGAACTTCCAGTCGGTCTCCACCGCGCAGAAGCTGAAGAGCTCCGATGGCATCCAGGGCGGCTACGTCAGCAAGGGCGTGCCCGGCCCGCTGGTCGAGAAGAACCTGGAGTTCGTCGACCAGCAGATCGGCGCGCTCACCGAGGAACTGCGCAAGCAGCACCTGGACGGTTCCACCACCGTCATCCTCTCGGCCAAGCACGGCCAGTCCCCGATCGACCCGACCGCGCTCAACCGGATCGACGACGGCCCGCTGCTGGACGGCCTCAATGCCGCCTGGAAGGCCGTCCATCCGGCGGCCGGCGACCTGGTCGCCCACGCGGTCGACGACGACGGCGTGCTGCTCTGGCTGAACGACCGCTCCGCGGCCGCCACCGAGTTCGCCGAGGACTACCTGCTGGCGCAGAGCGGCAACGGCGTCGACATCAACGGCATGGCCCGCCCCTTCACCAGCAGCGGCATCCAGCAGGTCTACGCCGGTGCGCAGGCCGCCGACTACTTCCATGTCACGCCCGGCGACCCGCGGGTGCCGGACGTCTTCGGCGTCGCCCAGTACGGCGTCGTCTACACCGGCGGCAGCAAGATCGCCGAGCACGGCGGTGCCCACGCCGACGACCTGGAGGTGCCGCTGGTCGTCTCCGGCGCCGCCACCCCGGACGGCGTCCGCCAGGACGAGAAGGTCGAGACCAAGCAGATCGCCCCGACCATCCTGAAGCTCCTCGGCCTCAAGCCGAACGCCCTGCAGGCCGTCCGCGAGGAGCACACCCGGGTGCTGCCGGTCCGCTGACAAGATGACCGGATGAAGGGCTGACCGGATCGCCGGTCGATCGGAGCGCCGGAAGCCCCGATGACCGGAAGCCCCACCGAGCGGCCGTACGCCACGTGCGTACGGCCGCTCGCTGGTTGACTCCTGTTCCGCCGGAGGAGGACATCGAGCTGTTGCTGTGCGGCTGAACGGGCGACAGGCCCCGGCACAAGTGTCGGGGGAACGTCGGGCCAACGTCGTGGCCGCACGCCCGCCGGGGCCGCGAGGATGGGGCACGTCAGCCGGTCAGCTGACACGGCAAGCGCCACGGAGCACGGCACCGGATCGTGCACGGGCTCCGTCCGCTCACTCATTTCGCGAGGAGAGTTCATGCGCAAGCAGATCTGCACCGGCCTCGGAATCCTGGCTCTGGTCACGGCCGCCCTCGGCGCGGGCGTCGGGACGGCTTCGGCCGCCGAAAGCAGCGCGAACGTCGGTACGGTCCGTGCGATGGCGGGCCTGAACTACGTGGGCCAGTACCACATCCACAACGGCTACAACGGCAAGTGTCTGGACGCCGACCTGAACACGATCGGCGCCAACGGCACCAAGGTCCAGCTGTGGGACTGCAACGGCTGGACCAACCAGAACTGGACCCTGTGGACCGACGGCAGCGTCGACTACATCCAGAACAACTACAGCGGCCGGTACCTGGACGCGGACCTGAACACGATCGGCGCCAACGGCACCACGGTCCAGCTCTGGGACTACAACGGCTGGTCCAACCAGCGGTGGAACTTCGCCAGCTACGGGGTGGTGAACGGCTACAACGGCAGGTGTCTGGACGCGGACCTGAACACGATCGGCGCCAACGGCACCAAGGTCCAGCTGTGGGACTGCAACGGCTGGTCCAACCAGAAGTGGACGCTCGAGGCGATCTGACCCTGACCCTGAACCCCCTGACCCTCCCGGGTCCGGTCCCGGCAGCCTGCCCCACCAGAGCTGCCGGGAACCACGCTGGCGGGGGCGGGAGCAGCGAGGGCGGCGCCCCCGCGCAAAA
>NZ_JBSFGK010000153.1:0-11604 GCF_053596495.1 Kitasatospora sp. NPDC001683 | reverse complement strand
TGTCGCAATCCACACCGAGCCAGAAGGCCCTCACTCATTTCAAGATCACCACGCCGTGAGCCCTGTCACCAACCTCCGTGGTCAGTACACCTAGCCACCGACCAGAACGCGAAGCAGTTGTCCGCCCTCGTGGGCGGCCAGGCCGTGGTTCTCATCGGCGACGACCTCACCAGGCTCGACACCGACTCCACCGGCGGCGCCCAGGCCCTGGCCAACGCCCAAGCGATGGCGGGCAGCACGACCGGACTCGCAATCTGCGTCGCGGTGTTCGTCGTCATCGCGACCTTCGCCTTCGCCACCGAGCAGCGCCGCCGTGAACTGGCGCTGATGCGGCTGGTGGGCGCCGCACCCCGCCAGGTGCGGCACATGGTCCTCGGCGAGGCACTGCTGATCGGCCTGGCCGCCGCGGGCGCCGGCTGCGCCCTCGCCCCGCTATGCACCGTGCCGCTGCGCTCCTGGATGCTCGACCACAACGTGGCCCCATCCTGGTTCACCATCCCCTTCAACCCCCTGCCGCTGCTGCTCACCTTCGTCATCGGCGTGGCCGCGGCGCTGGCCGGCTCGGCCGCCACCCTGGTCCGGGTCTCGCTGATCCGGCCGATCGAGGTGCTGCGCGAGAGCGCGGTGGAGCGCCGCGTGATGACACCGATCCGCTGGCTGCTGGGGATCGGGATGCTGATCGGCGCCGTCGCCGCGGGGATCGTCATCGGCCAAACCGAGCCCTACCTGGCGGCCAGCGCCCGCAAGTACGAGGTGGTCCCGCTTCTCTACGTTGGCGCGGTCACCCTGCTGGCGCCGATCCTGCTGCGGCCGGTCACCCGGCTGCTGATCAGCCCGCTGCGAGGCTCGGCCAAGGCCGGTCCGTTGCTGGTGCGCGAGAACATCCTCACCTCCCGGCGGCGTACGGCCGCCACGGTGGCGCCGATCGTGGTGGCCGTCGGGCTGGTCGCCACCCTGCTGACAATGCAGAAGTCCGGTGACGCCGTGGTGCTCGCCTGGCAGCAGCAGGAGATCCACACGGCGAGCGTGGTGGTGCCCGGCGGCCCAGGGATCGACGCCCGGACGCTGGAGAAGCTGGCGGCCGTTGCCGGGGTCCGGGTCACCCCGGTCACCTCGATGAACATCCGGATCGGCACCGCGAAAGGCGAGCAGATCGACTCGCTGAGCACGAACGCGGTGCCCGCATCCGCACTGGGCACGACCGTCACGCCGCCCGTACTCTCCGGCTCGCTCACCTCGCTGCCCGACAACTTCCTGGTCATCGACGAGCACGCGGCCCAATCCGACAGTCTCTCGGCCGGGGACCAGGTCGTCACCCTGCTGCCGACCGGCGCGCGGGTCCCGACCGTCATCGCGGCCGTCGTCGCACGCGGCCTGAACGGCGACGACACCTACCTGTCCGCGTCGCTGACCGGCGCGATGATGCCAAGCCGGGTCTACCTCGACTCCCAGACCGGCGCGGGCCGGCCACTTGACGCGCAGCAGACGGCCGCGGTGAACCAGGCGCTGGCCGGCTCCGGCGCGCACGTCGTGACCTACGACGCTTACCTGGAAGCCCAACGCGCGCACGCCGCAGAGCAGACCAACAACGCCGCGGTGATCATCCTGGGGATCGCGCTGGCCTACGCGCTGATCGCGGTCGCCAACACCCTGATCATGGCGATGGCCGGGCGGCGGCGGGAGTTCGCCCTGCTCGGGCTGGCCGGCACGGTGCGCGGGCAGATCGTGAAGGTGGCCGCCGCCGAATCAGCCGTTGCGGTGGTCGTCGGCACCGTACTCGCCGCCGTGGCCACCGGCCTCGCCGCGGTGACCCAGCACATCTCGCTGGGCAAACTCGTCGACGCGGCACCGACGGTGATCCCGTGCACGCAGGTCCTGGGCACCGTCGCGCTCTGTGCCCTCGTCACCCTGGTCACCGCGTCGGGAGCGACCTGGCGTGCGACCCGCCAGCGGGCGATCGAAGCCGCAGGCATCCGCGAGTAAGGCACGGGCGGGACCACGCGCAGGCCGCTGGTTCGCTGTCCGTTCTCGTGGCCAGAGCCACCTGAGCGCTGGGCGGCCGCCGCCACGTCGCGCGCTGCGCCGTGCGACAGGCCGTGGGGCTGTTCGGCCGGGGGTTCGGCTCGTGGTTCGGTACGGGGGCCGGCTGAGGTTTCGGTCCGCGGTTCGGTTCGGCGTCCGGCTCTGGTGTGTTCGGCTTGCCCGGCTGTTTGTGCTGGTCGGGCGCGTCGTGGGGTCCCATTGCGCGCTGCCGGTGTGGAAGTCGAAGCGGACGTCGTCGGTCGCGGTCTCCAGCACGGTGACGTGCCAGCTCCCGCCGGGCGTGCGGGGCGGGTAGGCGAGGGCCAGCAGCGGGGCGCCGGCCACGTGCGGCGCGCAGGGCCGCGTGGACGGGCGCGTTCAGCTCCGCGACGGGGGTGGACGGGCAGGTAGCGGCTCATGTCATCGCTCCACGGGGCGTGGGTCCTTTGCCGGTCCAACGATGCCGACGCCCGGGCCGTAGCGGGCCCCGTCTGATGGGTGTGACCTGTTCCCACCAGCCGGGGTGTTTTGGCGTGTTTTGGGTGTTTCTCCCTCGGTCGGTTGGGCCGGTTTCCGGGGGTGTGGTTGGGGGTGGGGTGGGTTGGCGGGGGTGCGCTCGGGGGTGGGTTTTGGTTGCTGTGTGTGTTCGCCGTGGGCATGCCATGCCAGAGGTGAGGGGTGGTGCCCGGGTGGGAATGTGGTGTGGTTTCCCGCTGTTTTCGGCGCTGTTTTCCGATGCTGTTTCACGGCTGTTTTTGCGGTGCCTTTCGGCGTGGCGCTGACGGTTTTTCGGTGGTGTGGTGCGGGTGGCCGTTGGAGCGGCCTGGAGTGGCCCTGGTGTGGTCTTTGGTGCGGCTCTTGCGGCGGCTGCGCCCCGTCGTCTGCTGCGCCCGGCCAGCCCCGGCGCCGGGTGCCTCGCGCGGGGCATGGAGTCGACGCCGCCCCGTCGCTTGATGCCTCGCGCGTGGCTTTTAGCGGGGTGATTGCGTGGCAATCAGCTGGCTGTCCGTGGGCTGCTGTTGGGACAGCCGGCTGTCCGGGCCGCTCCGCTGCTGGGCCCCGCTGCGTGCTGCTGTGCCGTGTGGCCGGGCCTGTTCCAGAAATCTGGAACGGGCCCGAGGCGGGCGGTGTCCCAGCCGTGTCCTAGCTCTGTCTCAGCTGGTCTGTTAAGTCCGTTTTGCTGGGACGGTCCCAGGCTGTTTCTCCTGGTAGGGGCGTTGTTCGTCGGGTGCTGGGACAGGTTGGGACAGGCGCCTGGGGCTGGGTCGCTTGTGTCCTCTGCCACTTAACTTTGACCGTTTGCCGCTGGAGTTTGACCGGCCCCGCAGCCCTGGCTTGTGACTGGCCCTGTGGACGGCGGCGAGGGCGTCCCAGCAGCCTCTTATCGTCCAGTAGACGATAAGCTGTTATCGTCTAACTGACATTAAGCTTCAGGTCCGCCCACCGTCAGGAGGACGCCATGGAAGAACAGCGGCCCTGCAACACCGTCTTCACACCAGGCTGCGAACGGATGCTCCAGGCCCCCGCCTGGTACCACGCGGACGAGTGGATCGTTGACTACGGCCGGCGAACCGGGCCGCGTCTCCGGGAGGACCTGCCGGAACACCTTCTGCGCACCCTGGCGGCCAGCCCGGCCTCCGACGTCCGCGTCGCGGTGCTCGCCCATCCCGGTACACCCTCCGATTTGGTGGACCAGATGCTCGACGATCCGGTCTCGGACGTGCGGCGCAGTGCCGTCGGCCGGACCAGCGACATAGCGGCCCTGCGGTCGGCGGCTCGCGACGAGTGGGACATCCGCGCCGCCGTGGCCTCGAATCCCAATACCCCCGCCGACCTTCTGGAGGAGCTCGCACGCGACCCGGACCAGCAGGTGCGGGTCTTTGTCATCCTCAACCCGGCAGTGCCACCCAAGCTGGTCAACGCCGCGGCGCTCAGTAGGCAGGACCACGTCCGCTGGTGGGCCCTGTACCGGACGACCAACCGGAAGCTGATGCGGGCTGCGGCCATGTCCGCCTCCACAGAGAACCGGAGCTGGCTGGCCGGCAACCCGAACCTCCCGCTCGATGTGCTCACGGCGCTCGCCGAAGACCCATCGCGCGGGGTCCGCCGCAAGGTGGCCGCCAACCCCGCCTGCCCACCAGAACTCCGGCAGCGCCTTGAGGCCGCCCTCGATCCAGGCCACGCCGCCTTCACCGCCGACCGGCAGGATTGACGGCTCAGGGCCGCCTACGGGCCGAGGCTTCTTCGTGGTCGAGCTCGACGGAACAACGATAGGCATGATCACGCTCGATCGGCGCGACCCGGAGCGCAAGGGCCACATCCGTCCGGAAGGTGGGGAGCCCGAGCTCGTCCCCTACTCCGCATACTCCCCTGTCAGCTCTTGAGAGTCTTGCCTAGTGCAGGAAGCAATAAGCCTCGGTCGTTGAGCTGGGCATGGATGAGGACGGTCCGCGCCGGTGGTGTACCGGCCGCGGCTCGGTCCGCCGGCCTCGTGCTCGCTGCCGCCCTGGGCGCCGTCGGGGGCCGGCCTTCGTGTCGTGGTGCTGGGGATCGGCGCCCTGCTCCTCGCTGGAGCTGCGGGAGAGGGCGGAGCCGGGCCGGCTGGAGTGCCTTGAGGGCGTACAGGCCAGCGCAGCAAGGGACTTGGGCCCGCTGGTGCTGCCGGTCCCGACCAAGCGCGAGCTGGTGGCCGCGCTGGTCTCCACTCCGGACGATCCGTGGTGGGAGGACCGCATGCTCCACGCGAAGCTCTACCCGGCGAGGGGCCGTCGGGTGTGACCTGCTGCTGGTTGGTGTGGTCGGACAAAGGTCTCGGGAGTAATTGTCAAGACCTGTGGATTGGCAACCCAGCAGGGAGATTGAGGTTGAGTCTCCCGTAGGGGGAGGCGCGAGAGTGAGGGCATGGACGGCGACACGCTCTTCACGATCGGTGACCTGGCCCGGCGGACCGGGCTGACGGTCAAGACCATCCGGTTCTACTCCGACACCGGGATCGTGCCGCCGACAGACCGCAGCGCGGCCGGCTACCGGCTCTACGACATCAACGCACTCACACGTCTGGATCTGGTGCGCACCCTGCGTGACCTGGGGCTCGACTTGGCCGTCATCCGGCAAGTGCTGGACCGGGAGGTCTCGGTGCCCGAGGTCGCGGCCGCACACGCCGATGCCCTGGAAGTGCAGATCCGCACCCTGCGCCTGCGACGCGCGGTGCTGCGCGCGGTGGCCAAACGCGGCTCCAGCCCCGAGGAGATGGACCTCATGCACAAACTCGCCAGGCTTTCCGACGACGAACGCCGACGCCTGATCACAGACTTCATCGACGACACCTTCGGTGGGCTCGACGCCAACGCCGACTTCGTCGACATGATGCGCTCGGCCATGCCCGAGCTGCCGGACGACCCCGAGCCCGAGCAGGTCGACGCCTGGGTGGAACTCGCCGAGCTCACCCAGGATCCCGACTTCCGCGCGGCCGTGCGCCGCATGGCCCAGTACCAGGCGAACGAGCGTGCCCAGGGCGACCACACCGGCTTGCACCACGACCTCACCGAGACCGTCCGGGACAGCGTCGGCCGCGTGCTCGATGCCGGCATCGCCCCGGCCTCGGCCGAGGCCGCACCCATCATCGACGCCCTCACTGCCCGCTACGCGCAGACCTTCAGCCGCGCCGACGACGCCGAACTGCGCCACTGGCTGCTGAGGCGCCTGGAGATCGCCGGCGACCCCCGCGCGGAACGCTACTGGCACCTGCTGGCCGTCATTAACGGATGGTCCGTCCCGCCCAGCCTGGCACCGGTGTTCACGTGGTTCACGCACGCCTTGCGCGCCCGCACCGGGCAATCATCCCGCGTGGAGTAGTCCCGCGCCCGGCGGTCGGGCCGCTCCTCGCGGCTTCGATCAGGCAGCGAGGGCGCGAGCAGCTGCTCGCGCTCGACCGCGACGCGTTCCGCGCGGTGCAGGCGCTGGCGGAGGGCGTGCTGCAGGCGCACCTGGCCGCAGCCGCCAGCCGCGTGCCGACCGTAGGGGAGGCCGTCACCGCCGCAGCCCGGGCCCGCACGCTGCGCCGGCACCAGGCCGCGCTCGGCGCGGACGAGGAGGACTGAACCCGTGACCACGACCGATGAGACGCTGCGGGTCCTGGTCGCCGTCGAGGCCGCGTGGCTGGGTGACACGGCCGCCCTGGAAAGCCTGGCCGCCACCGCACCGGGCGAGCGCTCCCTGCCTGCTGAGAAAGTGTTGGGTTAGCTGATGACTACTGGTTGTTGAGGTCGTCGGCGAGGCGGCGGGCTGCTTCGGTCTCGATGGGGCCGTGCGGTTCGATCTCCTCGCCGGCATGAGGAAATCGGCCGAGGAGGCCCGGCGCACCCGGGAACGCATCGTCGACGTCGCGGTGGACAAGGCGTCCAGCATCGGGCTTTCCAGGCTGACCATCGGTTCGCTGGCGGAGACGCTCGACATGAGCAAGGCCGGCGTCGTCGGCCCGTTCGGCTCCCGTGCCGACCTGCAACTGGCGGCGCTGGACCGGGCGGTGCAGTTGTTCGTGGAAGCCGTGGTGGCGCCCGCCCGCGCCGCCGGACCGGGCCTGCCGTGCCTGCACGCCCTGGTCGACGCCTGGTGTGCCTACCTGGTCGCGGGCCCCTTCCCCAACGGCTGCTTCGTCACCGCCGCCTCCTGCGAACTCGACGGACAACCGGGCGAACTGTGCTCCCGCCTGTACGACACGGTGGAGCGCTGGCGGCGCTTCTTGAAGGAACACATCGTCACCGCGCAGACCGCCGGCGACCTGGACCCCGACCTCGAGCCCGAGGACCTCGTGTCCCTCCTGAGCGGCCTGGCCATGGCCGCCAACCAGGAAATCCAGCTGCTCGGCGACCAGGGCGCCGCCCAGCGGGCCCGCCGCCTGATGCGCACCGTCCTGGCCGGCTTCGGCCCGCGCCCCGCCGCAGGAGAGGGGGCGGCGCCGCCCGTGGCGTAGCCCGAAGGTCCGCGTCGCCCCGGGAGAGGCCGACACATCGATCATTCGAACCCGGGGGAGGGGACGACGGAGTGGGAGTGGCCGAGGTGTTGCTGGGCGCGACGGTGGTCACGGCGGCCGCGGTGCAGTGGCTCGCCGGCATGGGCTTCGCGCTCGTCGCGGTCCCCGTGCTGGTGCTCGTACTCGGCACCGCGCAAGGGGTGCTGGTCGCCAACTGCGCGGCCGGAGTCATCAGCGTCGTCGGGCTCGCCGCGGGTTGGCGACGGGTACGCGTCGGCGCGATGGTCCCGCTGATCGCGGCCGCCGCGTGTACGGTGCCGGCCGGCTCGTGGGCCGCGGCCCGGCTTCCCGAACCGCTCCTCCTCGTTGGCGTCGGGAGCCTGGTCACGCTGGCCGTGGCTTTCCTCATGGGAGGCGCGCGCCTGCCGAGTGGCTGGGTGACCTGCGCTCGCTGCGGGATCTGAAGCGAGCCGCTGGCAGCCGCGCCAGCATGTCCTGGAGATGCCCGCCCCCGTCGTCGCCGACGCCCTCGGCTACCACCAGGTCACCACCGCCAAGCTTGCCGCCCAGGCTGGCGCCACCTGGAGCCGGTACGCCGCCGGAGACCACCTACGGTCACCAGCCGGCTGGACACCACGACGAACTGACGACAGCTGAAAAGGCGAGCCCACCAGTAGGGACCCCAGATAGTGTGGCGCCGGACCGTGCGGCACACGAGATCTGGGGTGAACGATGATCGACGAGGCGGCTGCGACAGCGTGGTGGGAGGGCCTGCCAGCCGGACTCCGTGACGAGGTCGACGGGTACGTCCTCCAGGACTCCCTCCTCCAGGCGATACGGACCGTTAGGGAGATCGGCCGCAACGATGGGATCGGGCTGAACGACGCCCAAGACATCGTCGCCGACCGCTATCGCCACTACCAGGATCGGATCGCCCGCACCCCAGACAATCCTCTCGACCTGGAGTCCTTGGCCCGCAAGGCCGCCAGTTGCCCGGGTCGCGTCGTGGCGATCGAGGCGATCTGGGACGGCGATACCGTCCACGACTGGTTCGTGCGCCTGCTGGCGCTCGCCGTGGACCCCGAGGGCGAACACGCGCTGGCCACCGTTTACTGCTCCGGGGCCAAGCGGTATCTGGGCGAGGACGAGGCGGCCAGCCGGTGGCACCCGTCGGCCGCAGCCGCCGAGCGGGCGGGGAAGGCCCTGGCCGACCACCTGTCTGTCCCCTTCCACTTCGCCAGCCCCGACACCCCGGACGACGAGGCTCCACGCTGGCGGTCATGACCAGCGAGGCGTCCGTTCAGCAGGAGATCGTCATCATCGACCCCGGGGTCGATCAGACACAGATCCAGCAGTACAACCGTTCCCCGCGAAGCTGCTGTGCGCCGCGGGCGAGTTGGGGTGCCGTTAACGAACCCACCAGCCACAACGCCTTCAGGCACCACCAGGTCACCACGGCCAAGCCCGCCCAGGCTGGTGCCACCTGGAGCCGGACTGCAGTCGGCGATCACCTACGGTCACTATCCGCCTGGACATCACGACGAGCTGACGACAGTTGAATAGGCGAGCTCACCAGTACCGAGGCCGCACACGCGCGCGGATCGCGGCCTTGGCGTGCCTGCGGGCCCGGTAGGCGGCCTGTCGGCAGGGACGCGGACGCGGGCAGTACCGGCGACCCCGCCCGCTCGGCAGGACGCCCCCGCACCAACCGCATCTGTCGCCCACATTCGGAGGATATGACCGTTTCCGGACGACATGAGGTCGCCGCCTGGCTGCCGGTCGTGCTGCGTCCCGGCGTCCTGGGGGTGTGACCTGTGGACTTGGGCCCGCTGATGCTGCCGGTCCCGACCAAGCGCGAGCTGGTGGCCGCGCTGGTCTCCACTCCGGACGATCCGTGGTGGGAGGACCGCATGCTCCACGCGAAGCTCTACCCGGCGAGGGGCCGTCGGGTGTGACCAGCTGGTGGTTGGGGCCGGTGTTTTGGCCTCTTACGGTGGGTTGTCTGGACCTTTGGTTGGACCTGTTGAGAGCTCCGGCGGGGTTGGCGCTGGCTGGGGTTTGGTGACTGTGTGTGGTGGCGGGGTGGGTTGGGGGTTCGGTGGGGCCGGTCGGGGGCTGGTGGGGTGTGGTGGGCCGGTTTCCGGGTGTGAATTCTGCCGGGTATTCCGTTCAGCTGTTTTGGTGGATTGGCTTCTGATGGCGTTCTGAATTTCGGTCGTAATTGCGGGGCGGGGTGGTGGCGGGGGGTTGGTGTTCGGTTTGGTGGTGCCGGGCTGGGCCTCGGTCGCCATGCTCGTGGGTGGGCGGCCACCGTCCAGGCCGCGCCCGTCCGGCTTGGTTGTCGTCGTGTTGATCTGCGGTTTCGGTCGCTTCGGTCACTGGCACTGGCTCTGACCAGCTGGAACGTCCGGTGACCGAGGGTCGGGACCGGGCCCTCGCCGGGTGGTGGGCGCAGCGCAGCGCCGCGTCGTGTGTCCCGCTCTCTCACCCATCGCTGCCCGCCCCGCCGCCGTCCGGCTGTGGCTGTCTGGGCCGGTGCCTGTTGGCCGTTGTCGGGGCCGGCCCTTGTTCTGGCGGGTGCGTCTGCTGGGTGCTGCTGGGTGGCTATCAGGCCGTTGTGGAGGGTGTCCTGGAGGCCGGTGGGGGTTGCCTGTCTGCTGCGCCTTCGTGTGGTGCCCGTTGCTGTGCCGGGTGGCTTAGGGATGAGTGGGTACGTGATCGGTCCCGGCTGAGTAGTCGTGCTCATGTGTGGTTCGGTTCGGCGCGGTGGGATCGGTTCATGGACAACATTCCGGCCGGATCCGCATCGTCGCCGCACGACCGCGACGCGGGGAGGTTCCCGCTCGTCGCGACGGTTCTGCTGCCGTTCTGCCAGATCCTCTACTGGTTCTTCGCGCCGGTGCGCGCGGTCGAGGTCGACGTGTGCATGCCGCGGGGTGCCTGTGGGCGGGACTGGGGTCTGCGGTACGACGCTGCCTACGGCCTGATGGGCGCGCAGTTGGTGCTCATCGTGGTCGCCTGGTGCCTGCCGCCCCGGATGCGCTGGGCTCCATGGCGCTTCGTCGCGTCCGCGGTGAGCGTGATGTGTGGTCTGGCATGCAGTGTGGTGATCCAGAACTTCGGCTGAGGGCGCTTCCGACGACCGATCTGTTGGTCGTGGCCGGCGTCCCGGGGGCCGCTGTTCGGGGCGGCCGGGTACGGCGAGGACGTCGACCATTGTCGGGGCCGGCCTTGTGCTGGTGGTGCTCGGCGGCTGGTGGCGGGTGCGGGGTGCAACACGGGGTCGTGTTGCGGGTCTGACCAGGCGCTATGTGGCCGGGAGCGGGGGTGGGTGTGTTGCGGTGCCGTGTTGCCCCGGCTGCCGGGTCCGCGGGCCTCGGCGGGGGCTCCCGCAGGGCCCGCCCGCGCCGCCCTGGTGCCGTGCCCCGCCGCTGCGCCTTGGTCGCTGTCCTGGTCGGCCGCCAGGCCGTCCCGCTGTGCCCGGTGGGCCGCCGTCCAGGCCGTGCCCCTGGAGGGTCCCGGTGGCCGGTCCTGGCTGTCCCGGTCCCTGGAGTTCCCGGCTGCCTCCGGGCCCGTCTCGGCCGCCGTCCTGGTCCGCTGTTCGGTTTGGTGGCGCTGCTGCGGGAATTGCTCCGTTGATGTCGTGCGGGATTTTCTGGGCGGCGTGGAGCGACGGTCGTGGTGTCGGTTGGGAGGGCCGTAGGCCCATTTTCAGCGTTCCTGAACTGGATTTCTGTCCGCTGCGCCTCGCGGGGCTTTCGAATTGCGGCCCGAAAGGGAGCAGAAGGGAATTCGTATTCCCGCTGTGAACGTCGCCGGATAGAGCCGGTATGGACGGTTGGCGCGAGGTGGTGTGTTCGCGTTCTGCGCCCGTTCGCAGGCCGGTAGGATAGAGCTGTACGGCACTCCGGGAGGCACGGCCGGAAAGGTTCCGGATACCCGGTCAGGACTTCTCGGTTGAGGGTCGGTCAGGGACTGGCGTCCGGGCCGCCCGTGAGGGCCCGCCACCGGGCCGGGGAGGCCCGAGCCGGACCGGTGGCCGGGGCCTGCCTCCCGAGGGCCGCAGGCCCCGCCCCAGAGGCGCCGGATGGGCCGCCAGCCCAGCAATCAGGCGGCGGACCGGCCATCGGCCGGGACCGGGGGAGGGTACCCGGGGGTGAGGTTGTGACTGATACCGGAAGTCCGCGACACATCGTCAACGCCGAGGGCCGCAGGCCCCGGCCGGCACCCCCGCCCGATCGGAGGGATGGCCTACTACCCGAATTTCGCGTCACATCGTCAATGCTCACCCCCGGGCGCAGCCCGGGAAACCCTTCCATTCAATCGGCCCGTAGGGCCGTGAAAACACCGGCCGAACAAGGCGGGAAAGCCGATCGATTGACGGGCCGTAGACCCGGGGAAAAGCCGCCGATAGGCGGAGCGCAGCGACCCCCCACGCCCACCACCAACCACCCGCGCAAGCCCGCGAATTCGCCACCGGCGAATTCCCCCAACCACCCACACACCCGCCGAGGCGCAGCCGAGTCGACAACTCCTCGGCCACCCACGGCTGGCAGGGCGGCATCGCCCAGCGGTTCGCCGCCGAGGGCTGGTCCACCGCCACGGTGGAC
>NZ_JBSFGK010000152.1:0-11605 GCF_053596495.1 Kitasatospora sp. NPDC001683 | reverse complement strand
GGGGCCGGACCCCCAGGCCGGGGTGGGGGGGGCCGGCGCCGCGCCCGCGCCCGCCCCGGTGCCCCGGTGCGGCGGCCGGTCACCGGGGCGACGGCCGGGTCAGAAGGTGGAGTACACCGCCACCCCGATGGCCCGCGAGCTGTACGAATCACTGCTCGCGCTCACCGGCCGTGCTCGAGCGCCGCCGCCACCGGATCGACCGGGCCCGCACCGCCTACGACCATGCCCGCGGCGAGGGGAAGGCCGTCCCGGCCCCGGCGTCTTGAGAACAACTCCACCCAGGCGTGCCGTCCGGACGGCCGGGTATCCGCACACGCATGGGACTCTTTCGCAGACCAGGCCGCTCCGAGCGACCCGGACGCTCGGAGCGACCCGGACGTTCCGAGCGACCGGGACGTTCCGAGCCCAGAGCTTCGAGGACGGGCCCCACCACACCCCGCTCTCCGAACTCCGATCCCGCCCCCGGCGCGGGCGACGCCGTCCCGGACACGGGCCTGGCCGAAGGCCTCGCCGAGCTGGTCGAGCGGGCCGAGCAGCCGACCGGGGCCTGGCCAGCCACCGAGCAGTACGCCGAGCGAGGCCGCGCCCGGGCACTGATGGCCAAGGCGATGCGGCGGCTGGCCACCGGCGGCCGGGGAGCGTTCCTCGGCGGCAGGGCCCTCACCGAGCAGCTGGTGCGCGCAGCCCCGCGGATCCCGATCCGTGACCTCGCCACCCTGCGCGCCCAGCATCCCGGCGCCGACGACCCCGAGCGCCTGGCCGACCTGCTGGTCGCCGGCGCCACCCGGGCCTCCGGCGCGCTCGGCGCGGGCGTCGGGGCGGTGGCGATGCTGCCCGTGCCGCCCGCGATGCCGGTGGAGATCGCGGCCGAGACGCTCGCCGTGGCGGCCGTGGAACTCAAGCTGATCGCCGAGCTGCACGAGGTCTACGGCGTCCCGGTACGGGGCAGCGCCACCCAACGGGCCGCGGCCTACTTGGGAGCCTGGGCCAACCGCCGGGGGATCGACGCGAGACTGCTGATCCGCCCAGCGGGCCTCGCGGCGCTCACCCTCGGGGCGGAGGTGCGCCAACAGGTGCGCCGCCGGCTCACCCGCAGCTGGATGCGCCGACTGCCGTCGACGATCCCGCTGCTCCTCGGCGCGGGCCTCGGCGCGACGGTCAACCGGCGCGACACCCGGCGGCTGGCCGAGCAGGTCCGCGGCGACCTGCGGATGCGCCGACCGGCGGACCCCGGCTACTGGACCGCAGCCGGTGTCACCAGGACTGACCGCGGCCGGTGACGAGGTCGCGGGCCCGGTCGACCAGGCGGGTACGCTCCTCGGCCACCGAGCGGCGCACCCGCCGACCTGGGAGGTGCAATCCGGTGGGTCGGCTCAGCCGTACGGGACGACGGCGACCGGGCAGTGGACGTGGTGGATCACGGCGTGGGCGACCGGGCCGAGGTGGTGGTGCCGGAGCGGCAGGTGGCGCAGCCGGCGGCCGACGACGAGGAGACGGGCCGTCGTCGCGGCGTCGACGAGGTCGACGGCGGGCTTGCCGCGGACCAGGTCGGCGGTCACCTCCACCTCCGGGTACCGGGCCCGCAGCGGTTCCAGGGCCTCGGCGAGACCGGTCCACTCGACGCTGGACACCTCGCCCTCCAGCCCGCCGATGGCGCCGTAGGACATGTACTCGCTGCCGGCCGGCGGGGACCAGACGTGGATGACGCGCAGCGGAGCCGAGCGGAGCTCGGCGGCCCGGAAGGCGAAGTCCAGCACCTCCGGCGCCGGGTGGACCAGGTCGAGGCCGACCGTCACGGAGCCGTCCGGCTCGTCCTCGTGGGCGCGGACCAGCACCACCGGGCAGGCGGAGCGGCGCAGCACCTCCTGGCTGACCGAGCCGACCAGGAAGCCGCGTAGGGTGCCCAGCCCGCGGGAGCCGAGCACCAGCAGGGCGGCGCGGTGCGAGGCGGCTTCCAGGGCCTCCACCGGATCGGCGGACACCGGGGCGGAGGAGACCGGGACCCCGGGCACCAGGGCCGCCAGCGCGGACTCGCGCTCGGCCAGGTGGGCGAGCGCGCGGTGGTAGGTCTGGTCGCTGCCGACCACGTCCCGCTTCGGCCAGGGCCAGGCCTCCAGGACCTCGAGCGGGACGCCACGGCGCTGCGCCTCGCGGGCGGCCCACTCGGTGGCGGTCAGGCTCTCGGGCGAGCCGTCGAATCCGGCGACGACGGGGCCGGCGGAGGTTCCGGCCGCGGAGGGTCCGGTCGGGGCGGGATCGGTCACGGCGCGCTCCTCAGGTTCCGCCTCGGGTTCGCCCCCAGTATCGGTGGTGGCCGCGCCCGGCACCTCTCGGCGCTCCCGGGCGGCGGTGCCGGTCGCCGTGCGCTACGACTGCGGCGCCGGACGGACGGGGCGGAAAAGATCCCGCGACGAGCTGTCACACCTGCGCGTCGCGATCCGTCGGGTCCGTGGAAGCACCGAGAAGCGCTGAACGCCCGAGAGGAACGCGACGTTGAACACCCGGTCGACCACCACCACCCGCTCGATCACCGCGGAGGTCCCGCTGCGCCCCCGGATGACCCAGGACCCGGCGGAGCTGGTTCCCGAACTCGCCGAGGTCTCGGCCGCGTTGTTCAAGGCGGCCGGCAACCGTTCGATCCCGCGGACCACGATCAGCCTGCTCCAGCTGCGGGCCGGACAGATCGTCGGCAGCACCTACCTGACCGTCCTGCACACCGGATTCCTGCGCAAGGCGGGGGTGTCGCAGGAGCGGATCACCTCGGTGGCCAGCTGGCAGGACTCGCCGTACCTGACCGCCGCCGAGCGGGCGGCCCTCGCCCTGGTCGAGGCCGTGCTGCAGCCCAGTTCGCAGGGTGAGCGCGTCCCGGACGAGCTGTACGCCCAGGCCGCCGAGCACTACGACGAGAAGGCGCTGGCCACACTGATGATCGCCATCGGTCAGGTCAACTTCTTCGTGGCGATCGCGCTGATCGCCAAGCCCGTTCCGGGGCGGTCCTTCACCGACCCCTGGGCCTGACGACAGCTCATGTCCACGAACCGGCCCGCCGGGCCCCTCGCTCGGCGGGCCGGTCCCGTTCACCGCGCGGCGAGCAGGCCCGCCACCAGCGCGCGGAGCCCGTCCCGGTAGGTGTCCTGGGCGGTCAGCGGCTCCCAGCGGTCCGCGATCCGTGCCAGGTGCGGGTACTCGTCGGCGTCGAGACCGGCGTATCGCTCCGTCGCGCACCGGTCGGTGCGCCGCCCGTCGGCGGGAGGCGGTGGACCACTGAGCGAAGTTGTCTGACCAAGTTCGACCGCTGTTAGCCCGCGCGCCCTTCCCCGGGCCGCGCCGAACCGGTATCTCTGTCCCGCCGTGGTGCACCGCCACGGCACCCACCCTCACGCAACCAACGGGACGAGGTACCCCCCATGCGACTGCGCTGGAGCCCCCTCGGCGGGCTGCTCGCCACCCTTCCGCTCGTCGGCGCCCTGGTCGTCGGCGCCCCCGCCACCGCCCAGGCGGCGGTCGGCAGCGGCAACCTGATCGTCAACGGCGACGCCGAGGCCGGCGGCTACTGCACCAACGACTGGAGCGCCGCCACCACCGTGCCCGGCTGGACGGTCCAGGCCGGCGGCATCGACGTCATGTGCTCCTCCGTCGCCTCCTTCGGCCTCCCGAACGACGGCAACACGCCCGGCAAGGCCTTCTTCGGCCCGGGCAACTTCGGCGACGGCTCGATGAGCCAGACCGTCGACGTCTCCTCCGCGGCCACCGCGATAGACGGCGGCGGCGTGCACTACAACCTGGCGGGCTGGCTGGGCGGTTGGACCACGTACGGCGGCTACGTCGCGGTCAGCCTGCACTTCCGGGGCGCCGACGGCAACCCGCTCGGCCCGACCGCCAAGCTGCCGACCGTCTCCGCGACCGACCGCGGCCTGAGCACGAAGTTCCTCTCCCGCAGCGCCACCGGCGGCGTCCCGGCCGGGACCAGGTCGATCCAGGTCGAGGTGCAGTTCCTGTCCACTTCCAACGAGACCGGCTACCTGGACGACCTCTCGCTCACCCTCGACACCCCGGTCACCGCGCCCGCGCCGCTCAGCCCGCCCGGTTCCCAAGTGCCGGGCTACGACCACGTGTTCACGGTCATGATGGAGAACACCGACTACTCCCAGATCATGAACGACCCGGCGGACACCCCGTACATCCACAGCCTGATGTCCCAGGGCGCCACCCTCACCGACGCCCACGGCGTCTACCACCCCAGCGACGAGAACTACCTCGCCGTCGCGGGCGGCGACACCTACACCAAGGGCGCCACCTACTGGCCCAACATCAACTCCCCCCAGCGCAACCTCGGCGACACCATCGAGGACGCCGGAAAGACCTGGAAGGCCTACGAGCAGGGCATGGGCACGCCCTGCAACACCAACAAGAACTACGACTCGTACTACATGCCCGACGACGCGCCGTTCATCAACTACACCGACATCAGCGGAAATCCGACCCGCTGCGCGGCCCACCTGTTCGACACCACGCAACTGACCGCCGACCTCAAGTCGGCCGCGACCACGCCGAACTTCTCCTGGATCGCCGCCGACGACTACTACGACGGCGAGGCCTCCGGCAACGGCAGTGCCGCCAGCCTGAAGACCCAGGACGGCTGGCTGCAGCAGACCCTCGCCCCGGTGCTGTCCTCCCCGGCCTGGACCCAGCAGCGCTCGCTGCTGATCCTGACCTGGGACGAGAGCGAGAGCGAGGGCTACAACCACCTCGCCACCGTCGTCCTCGGCTCCCAGGGCACCGTCTCGGCCGGCACCAGCGGCCCGCTGCACTACGACCACTACGGCATCGGCCGCACCATCGAGTCGGCCCTCGGCCTGCCCGGGCTGACCGCCAACGACACCTACGCGACGCCGCTGAACGCCGCCTTCGCACCCGCCACCGCGACCGCACCGACGCTGACCGGCGACCTGAACGCGGTGGCCAACGGCGGCAACGTCACCCTGCGCTACGCCGTACCGACCGCGGCCCAGGCCGGTGCCAAGAACTGGGTCGGCCTCTACCCGGCGGGCGTCACCCCGGGCTCCCGGTCCGCGCTCACCTGGTCCTACACGCCCAACCAGAGCGGCGCCGTCACCTTCGCCACCGGCAAGCTCAACGGCGCCGGCCGCTACGACGCGTACTACCTGGCCAACGACGGCTACTCGGTGCTGGCCGGCCCGTTCACCGTGACCGTCGGCTGACCGCAGGCCGGTAGCCGGCAGCAGCGAGAAGGGGCCCCCGCCGTGCGGGGGCCCCTTCTGCATGTTCAGCAGATTGAAATGGAATGGATGGAAGCCTGTGCGTGCTCGCCAAATCCAGGATGATCTGTCCGTATTTCTCCGTAAAAAGATCCATTTTCTCGTGATTGCGATTTTCAGTTAACAATTGACATGGCGTCGGCTCGCCGGTCAGGATGTGATGCCCCACCGGCCACACCAGCCGCACTGGGCAAAGGGCCGCCGGGGGGACCGCGCCGGTCTTCAGGGGGTCGTTTCCGGACGCTTCGGCGCTGTTCGTCGTGACGTCGGACCACCCCGGCACGCTGCTCAACCCCGCGTTTCCGCACACCGCACGCACGTCGAGACCGCGCTTCTTCCGGCGAGCTCGCATGACGTGCCCATGCCATGCCCTGCCCTGCCACTTCGCACCCTGCCGTGCCGACCGGCCGGCCGCTCACCGCTCCCCGGAGCCCGAGGAGGAACCACCATGCCTGCTGCCACGTCCCGACGAACTGCCCTTCCCGCACTGGCCGTTGTGGTGGCAGCCGTCGTCATCGGGGTCGGCGGGTGCGGTTCCGGTGCGGCGCGGCACGACACGGCGGCCACCGGCTACCGGCTGACGCCCACATCGACGCCGACCCTCCTGACCCCGTCCGGCTCGACGCCGACCGCGCTGCCGACCCCGGCCGAGGCGCCGACGCCGACGTCGTTCCCCTCGGCTCCGGACGGCACCGGCCCGTCGGAGACACCCTCCGCCGTGCCGACCGTCGTGCGGCCGCCGGGCGCGGCGGGCGGCGGGTCGGCGCCGGTCGTGCCGCACGCGCCGGCCGCGAAGAACACCCCTGCGCCCGTCGTTTCGAAGCCGACCGGGCTCGACGTCCAACTCGCCGGTCTCCCCGCGCAGTTGAAGACCGGCGGGGCGCCGGTCGAGTTCTCCGCCGTGTTCACCGACCGCACCGGCGGCGGACTGTCCTCGATCACGCCCACCCTGCAGATTTCCGGTACGGGAGCCGCGAGTTCGGTGTCGCGCCTGAACCCGGCGACCGGCGGATGGGTGTCCGAAGCGGCGGACGACACGAGCTCCGCCCCGATCGGTGTGGCGCCCGGCGCGAGTTCGTACGCCGTGCCGGCGGGCGGTGCGCTGACGGTCCGCTACCGGATCTCGCTGCCGGCCTCGTCCCGGTCGCAGCAGGTGCAGGTCTTCCTGTACGCCGTCGGCGCCGACGGCCGCCAACTGGCCACCGCCACGCAGTCGGTGGCGGTGACGACCGGCTGAGTGGGGCCGCTCCCGCGCACCGCGGCGGTCCGCTCCCGCGCCATCACGACCATCTCCGCCCTCAACTCCACCCCCATTTCCACCTCCAGCTCCATCGAGACGAAGTCCGAAAGGAAACATCCGTGTCCAAGAAGGTCAACCGACTCGCATCGGCCGGTGCCGCCCTCGCCCTGGCCGTGGCAGGCCTGAGCATGGCCTCGGCCGGCGAGGCGAACGCCGCCTCCGTGAGCGGAATAGTGAGCACCGCGCAGAGCCAGCTCGGCCAGGGGGACTGCGGCAACGGAGGCGCCGGCTACTACGTCCCTGGCAGCGGGCAGAACAACTCCTGTGAGCACCACGCCTGGTGCGCCGACTTCGCCGGCTGGGTCTGGTACCAGAACGGGGTGCAGGGCCTCGGGGTGCTGAACGACATGGCCAACAGCTTCGTCACCTACGCCAACAAGTACGACGGCGGGCTGTCCTCGACGCCGCACGTGGGCGACGCGGTGTTCTTCCACCCGAACAGTTTCAGTGGAGCGGACTACGACCACGTCGCGCTCGTGACCGCGGTCAACGGCGACGGAACGATCGACTGGATCGGCGGCAACCAGTCCGGTGGCATCGTGTCGCTGAACGCGCACATGCCCGGGCACGTCGGCGACTACGAGTGGACCTCCCACGGCTACAACGTGAACCTCCAGGGCTTCATCCGCCCGGTCGGCGTGCAGAACGCGTCGATCATGCGGGTGGACACCGTGAAGGGCGGCTCGGTCTTCGACAACCAGCGGAACCCCGACGGCACTTGGTCCGGCGCCGCACTGCTGGACGGCAACGGCCAGATCACCCAGACCGCGACGGCCGCGCTGCCCGACGGCACGTTCCACGTGACGACGCTGGCGAACGGCCGGGTGTACGACAACCAGCGCAACCCGGACGGCACCTGGACCGGCGCGAACCTGCTGGACGACAACGGGCAGATCGCCGCGATCTCGTCGACCGCGCTCGCGGACGGCACGATGCACGTCCAGACCCTCTCGCAGGGCAAGGTGTTCGACAACCAGCGCAACACCGACGGCACCTGGACGGGCGCGAACCTGCTGGACGGCAACGGCCAGATCACCGCGATTGCCTCGGCCGGACTGACCAACGGCACGATGCACGTCCAGACCATCGTCCAGGGCAAGGTCTACGACAACCAGCGCAACACCGACGGCACCTGGACGGGCGCGGCGACGCTGGACGCGAACGGCCAGATCACCGGCCTCTCCTCGGCCGCTCTGAGCGACGGCACGATGCACGTCCAGACCATCGTCCAGGGCAAGGTCTACGACAACCAGCGCAACACCGACGGCACCTGGACCGGCGCGAACCTGCTGGACGGCAACGGCCAGATCACCAAGGTGACCGCCGCCGGTCTGAGTGACGGCACGATGCACGTCCAGACCCTGGCGCAGGGCAGCGTCTTCGACAACCAGCGCAACACCGACGGAAGTTGGGCCGGTGCCGCGCTGGTCGACGGCAACGGTCAGATCAGCAACATCTCCGCCGCCGGCTCCCTGAAGTGACCCGGAGCGCCTGAACCACCGGGCCGGGAGTGGCGTCCGCTCGCCGCTCCCGGCCCCTCCTCGACCGACGGGCCGGAGGCTCCCGATGCCCAGCATCCTCCCGCCTCGGCCCGTCAGCAGACCCATGCGATGACGCACAAGGAGACCGAGCTTTGTCCCACCGGACGAATGCCCATCGATTGAGGGCGGCGCTGGCCGCCGGTGCCACCCTGATCGCGCTCGCCGCCGGAACCGGTACGGCGCACGCGGCCCCGGACGCGACCACCAGGACGGTGTCCTTCCAGGGATATGACTTCCAGGTGCCCGCTGACTGGTCGGTCGTCGACCTCGCGAGCGACCCGGCGGCGTGCGTGCGGTTCGACCGGCACGCCGTCTACCTCGGCACCCCCGCCGCGGACCAGAACTGCCCGAGCCACCTGGCCGGCCGTACCGAGGCCCTCGTGGTGGAGCCGCAGGCCTCCGGAACCACCGACAAGGTGACGACGGACGACCGCTCCTCCGCCGAGCTGCACGCGGTCGCTCCGCGGATCAAGGTCACCGCGCCCTACGCGGACCACCGTTCCGTGGTCGAGAACGTCCTGCGGCAGGCGGGCCTGGCCCCGGTGACCGCCGGATCCCGTCAGCCCCTCGCCGCCGCCGCTGCCGCTCCGGCGGAACCGAGGCTGACGGCGCTCAGCGCGGCCGACACCTCGTTCACGGGCTACGGCTTCGACGCCTGCTCCGCCCCGAGTTCGAGTGCCATGGCGGCATGGAAGGGCAACTCGCCGTACAGCGCCGTGGGGATCTACGTCGGCGGGCCCGCCCGGGCCTGCAGCCAGCCGAACCTGACGGCCGGATGGGTCCAGCAGCAGGCCGGCGCGGGATGGCACTTCATGCCCATCTGGGTGGGGCCGCAGGCGCCCTCGCTCAGCAGCCCGTCGAGCCAGGGCACCGATGCCGCGAACGGCGCGGTCGCCGCGGCCGCCGGGCTGGGCTTCGGCCCGGGATCGACCCTGTACGTCGACATGGAGGCCTACGCCTCCGGTTACCGCGGAAACGTGCTGAGCTACCTGTCCGCGTGGTCCGCCCAGGTGCACGCGCGCGGTTACCGCTCCGGCGTCTACTCCAGCTCGGACTCGGGCATCAGCGACCTCGCGAACAACGTGACCAGCTACACCATGCCGGACGTGATCTGGATCGCCAGGTGGAACCACGTGGCGGACACGAACGAGCCGCTGGTCCCGTCCGCATACTGGGCGAATCACCAGCGGATCCACCAGTACTGGGGCGGCGACGGCAACAACGAGAGCTACGGCGGGTACACGATCAACGTCGACAACGACTACCTCGACGTCAGCTCGGGCGCCGGCGGCAACGCGCCGGTCATGCGGGTGGACACCCTGAAGGGCGGCTCGGTCTTCGACAACCAGCGGAACCCGGACGGAAGTTGGTCTGGTGCCGCGCTGCTGGACGGCAACGGGCAGATCACCCAGACCGCGACGGCCGCGCTGCCCGACGGTACGTTCCACGTGACGACGCTGGCGAACGGCCGGGTGTACGACAACCAGCGCAACCCGGACGGCACCTGGACCGGCGCGAACCTGCTGGACGACAACGGGCAGATCGCCGCGATCTCGTCGACCGCGCTCGCGGACGGCACGATGCACGTCCAGACCCTCTCGCAGGGCAAGGTGTTCGACAACCAGCGCAATACCGACGGCACCTGGACGGGCGCGAACCTGCTGGACGGCAACGGTCAGATCACCGCGATTGCCTCGGCCGGACTGACCAACGGCACGATGCACGTCCAGACCATCGTCCAGGGCAAGGTCTACGACAACCAGCGCAACACCGACGGCACCTGGACGGGCGCGGCGACGCTGGACGCGAACGGCCAGATCACCGGCCTCTCCTCGGCCGCTCTGAGCGACGGCACGATGCACGTCCAGACCATTGTCCAGGGCAAGGTCTTCGACAACCAGCGCAACACCGACGGCAGTTGGGCCGGCGCGGCGCTGCTGGACGGCAACGGCCAGATCACCGCGGTGTCCGCCGCCGGTCTGAGTGACGGCACGATGCACGTCCAGACCCTGGCGCAGGGCAGTGTCTTCGACAACCAGCGCAACGCCGACGGCAGTTGGGCCGGTGCCGCGCTGGTCGACGGCAACGGCCAGATCAGCGGCATCTCCGCCGCCGGCTTCCTCAAGTGACCGCCCCCCTCCTCGACGGACGGAGTGTCCACGTGTCAACGTTCTTCCGCAGGCGCCTTCTCGCCGGCGTGATCGCGGTCTCCGCCGCGTCGGCCGGCTGGCTCGGCGGCGCGACCGGGACGGCGGAGGCCGCCTCGATCAGCACCTGGGACAAGGTGGCGGCCTGCGAGAGCAGCGGGAACTGGAGCATCGTCGCGACGGTCGGCGGTGTCACCTACTACGGCGGCCTGCAGTTCGACTACGGCACCTGGAAGGCGTACGGCGGACAGCAGTACGCGCCGACCGCCAACCTGGCTACCAAGGCGCAGCAGATTGCCATCGCGGAGAAGACCCTGGCGGTCCAGGGCCAGGGAGCCTGGCCGACCTGCGGGCCGAAGGCCGGACTCGGTGCCGACCGGTCGGACCCGTTCCCGATGCGGGTGGACACCGTGACCGGCGGCAGCGTCTTCGACAACCAGCGCAACCGCGACGGAAGTTGGTCGGGTGCCGCGCTGCTGGACGGCAACGGCCAGATCACCCAGACCGCGACGGCTGCGCTCGCCGACGGTACGTTCCACGTGACGACGCTGGCGAACGGCCGGGTGTACGACAACCAGCGCAACACCGACGGCAGCTGGACGGGCGCGGCGCTGCTGGACGACAACGGGCAGATCACCGCGATCTCGTCGACCGCCCTGCCGGACGGCACGATGCACGTCCAGACCGTGTCGCAGGGCAAGGTGTTCGACAACCAGCGCAACACCGACGGCAGCTGGACGGGTGCGGCGCTGCTGGACGGCAACGGCCAGATCACCGCGGTTTCCTCCTCCGGACTGACCAACGGCACCATGCACGTGCAGACCCTCGCCCAGGGGAGCGTCTTCGACAACCAGCGCAACACCGACGGCAGTTGGACGGGTGCGGCGCTGCTGGACGGCAACGGTCAGATCACCGGCATCTCCTCGGCCGGTCTGAGCGACGGCACGATGCACGTCCAGACCGTGTCGCAGGGGAAGGTGTTCGACAACCAGCGCAACACCGACGGCACCTGGACGGGTGCGGCGCTGCTGGACGACAACGGCCGGATCACCGCCGTGTCCGCCGCCGGTCTGGTGGACGGCACGATGCACGTCCAGACGCTGGCCCAGGGGAGCGTCTTCGACAACCAGCGCAACACCGACGGCAGTTGGACGGGTGCGGCGCTGCTGGACGGCAACGGCCGGATCACCGGCATCTCCGCCTCGGCCCTCGCCGGCTGATCCGCGGGGGCCGCCCGGTGCGCGCCGGGGCCGGCCTGGCCCCGCCGGTGGCCGCCACGGTCGCCTTCGCCTTCCTGCTCAACCCCGGCACCGGCCCGCTCAACCACCTGCTCGGCGA
>NZ_JBSFGK010000151.1:0-11730 GCF_053596495.1 Kitasatospora sp. NPDC001683 | reverse complement strand
CCCCACGCGACGATGACCACCATGACGAACCGGCCGAACACGGTGAGGACCCGTCGCCCCGCGTCAGTGCGCGGCGGCCTCCCAGTCGGCGCCGACGCCGACGGAGACGTCGAGCGGGGCGCGCAGCGGGTAGGCGCCGGCCATCTGCTCGCGGACGATGGCCTCGACCTGCTCGCGCTCGCCCGGGGCCAGTTCGAGCACGATTTCGTCGTGCACCTGGAGCAGCATCCGGGAGCTGAGCCCGGCCGCGCGCAGCGCGTCGTCCACCCGGAGCATGGCGATCTTGACGATGTCGGCGGCCGAGCCCTGGATGGGGGCGTTGAGGGCCATCCGCTCGGCCATCTCGCGGCGCTGGCGGTTGTCGCTGTTGAGGTCGGGCAGGTAGCGGCGGCGGCCGAGCAGGGTCTCGGTGTAGCCGGTGGCGCGGGCCTCGTCGACCACCCGGCGCAGGTAGTCGCGCACGCCGCCGAAGCGTTCGAAGTAGGTGTCCATCAGGCCCTGGGCCTCGGCCGGCTTGATGCCGAGCTGCTGGGAGAGCCCGTACGCGGACAGCCCGTACGCGAGGCCGTAGGACATCGCCTTGATCTTCCGGCGCATTTCGGCGTCGACGGCGGCGCCGGGGACCTCGAAGACCTGGGAGGCGACGGTGGTGTGGAGGTCCTCGCCGGAGGCGAAGGCCTCGATCAGCGCCTCGTCCTCGGAGAGGTGGGCCATGATCCGCAGTTCGATCTGCGAGTAGTCGGCGGTGAGCAGCGACTCGTAGCCCTCGCCGACGACGAAGGCGCGGCGGATGGCGCGCCCCTCCTCGGTGCGGACCGGGATGTTCTGCAGGTTCGGGTCCTGCGAGGAGAGCCGGCCGGTGGCGGCGACCATCTGGTTGAAGGTGGTGTGGATCCGGCCCTTGGCCGAGACGGTCTTGAGCAGGCCCTCGACGGTGGTGCGCAGCTTGGCCTGGTCGCGGTGGCGCAGCAGGATGACGGGCAGCTCGTTGTCGGTCTGGGTGGCCAGCCAGGTGAGCGCGTCGGCGTCGGTGGTGTAGCCGGTCTTGATCTTCTTGGTCTTGGGGAGGGCGAGTTCGCCGAAGAGGATCTCCTGGAGCTGCTTGGGCGAGCCGAGGTTGAACTCGTGCCCGGCGGCGGCGTGGGCCTCCTCGACGCAGCGCTGGATCTCGGCGGCGAACTGGCTCTCCAGCCGGGTGAGCCAGTCGCGGTCGGCGGCGATGCCGTAGCGCTCCATGCGGGCGAGCAGCGCGGCGATCGGCAGTTCCATGTCGTGCAGCAGCCCGGCGGCGCCGACCTCGGCGAGGCGGGTGTCGAAGAGCGCGGCGAGGTCGAGCACGGCGCGGGCCTGGAGCATGAGGGCCTGGGCGTGTGCGGCCGGGTCCTCCTCCGGTGCGTCGAAGGCGAGTTGGCCGCTCTCGGCGGCGGGGGCCGGGGTGAGCGAGCGGGCCAGGTACTCCTCGGCGAGGACCTCGAGGGTGAAGGTGCGACGGCCGGGCTTCTCCAGGTAGGCGGCGAGCGCGGTGTCGGCGACGACGCCGGCGATGGTCCAGCCGCGTTCGGCGAAGGCGCGCATGACCTGCTTGGCGATGTGCAGGGCCTTGGGGGCGGCCGGGTCGGCGAGCCAGCCGGCGAAGGCCTGCTCGTCCTCCTCGGCGAGCAGCGCCGGGTCGAACCAGGCGGCGGACTCTCCTGCGGCGAGGGCGACTTCGGTGACCTCGCCGGTGCCGAGCGCCCACTGGTAGACGGCGGCCAGCGCCACCGGCGTCTTGCCGTCACGGGCGTGCTCGCGCAGCCAGGCGGCGAGCGTGCCGGGGTCGGTGAGCAGTTCGCCGTCGACGTCGACGCCGGGGGCGAGCTCGACGGCCTCCTCGACGCCTGCCGACGGGTCGATGCCGAAGACCCGGTCGCGGAAGTTGGCGTTGCGGAACTCCAGCGACTCCATCAGGGTGCCGACGGCCGCCTTGTCGAAGGGCCGGCGGGCCAGGTCGGTGACGCCCAGCGGGAGTTCGACGTCGCGGACCAGTTCGGTGAGCACCCGGTTGCGCTTGACCGAGTCGAGGTTGTCGCGCAGCTTCTCGCCGATCTTGCCCTTCACCTCGTCGGCGCGGGAGACGAGTTCGTCGAAGGAGCCGAACTGGTTGACCCACTTGGCGGCGGTCTTCTCGCCGACGCCGGGGATGCCGGGCAGGTTGTCGGACGGGTCTCCGCGCAGGGCCGCGAGGTCGGGGTACTGGCGCGGGGTGACGCCGTACTTCTCGGTGACCTTCTCCGGGGTGAAGCGGGTGAGCTCGGAGACGCCCTTGGTCGGGTAGAGCACGGTGACGTGGTCGGTGACCAGCTGGAGGGAGTCGCGGTCGCCGGTGACGATGTCGACGTCGTAGCCGGCCGCCTCGGCGGCGGTGGCCAGGGTGGCGATGATGTCGTCGGCCTCGAAGCCCTCGACCGTCATCCGGGGGATGTTCATGGCGTCGAGGAGTTCGCCGATCAGGCCGACCTGGCTGCGGAACTCGTCCGGCGTCTTGGCGCGGTTGGCCTTGTAGTCGGGGAACTCGGCGGAGCGGAAGGTCTGCCGGGAGAGGTCGAAGGCGACGGCGAGGTGGGTGGGCTGTTCGTCCCGGACGGTGTTGGCGAGCATCGAGGCGAAGCCGTAGACCGCGTTGGTGGGCTGGCCGGTGGAGGTGTTGAAGTTCTCCACGGGCAGGGCGTAGAAGGCCCGGTAGGCCATCGAGTGCCCGTCGAGCAGCATCAGCCGGGGTCGCGGGCCGGCCCCGCCGCCACCCGTCGCGCCCTTGTCCGTACTCTGCGTAGCCACGTCAACGTCCGTTCCTGCCGATTCCACTACCGGTCACCGATCCTATGGCCCTGCACCGACAAAAGGGGCACGCCCGGAAGCCGCGCCAGTCCCGGTACCGCCGGTACCAGTGAGTAGGACGGTCGTACGATCACAGGCAGCACGACGACGTGACACCCCCGAGCGGCAGGAGCTCCCCATGACCGACGCGGCCCCCGACACCGCCCCCGTCCTGAAGGTCCCGCAGGACGTGCTGGACCACTTCGCCAAGCTCGGCGTGAGCCCGGAGACCTTCTCCGGCGGCCACCTCGGCGAGAAGCTCGGCATCCGCATCGTCGAGGCCTCCGGCGACCGGGTGGTCGGCACCATGCCGGTGGAGGGCAACCAGCAGCCGTACGGGCTGCTGCACGGCGGCGCCTCGGCGGCGCTGGCCGAGACGCTCGGCTCGATCGGCGCGATGCTGCACGCCGGCCCGGGCCGGTACGCGGTGGGCGTGGACCTCAACGCCACCCACCACCGCTCGGCCACCTCCGGTCTGGTCACCGGGGTGGCGACGGCGGTGTTCAAGGGCCGCACGGCCGCCACCTACGAGATCGCGATCACCGACGACACCGGCAAGCGGGTCACCAGCTGCCGGCTGACCTGCATGCTGCGCGACCTGTAACGGGCCTTCAGGTCCGGCCGGTTCAGCACCGAGAACATCAAGTCCCCTTCCCGCCCCCTTGTTTGACCATCCATCCGCCTGGGCAGGCGTCGGTCCGGACAAGGGGGCGTCGGCATGTCCGGGCGCGATCGACGCGCCTCCCACACTTGTGACGCTACGTAACAAGTAGGAAATCCAAGCAAGTGTCGCCTCCGGGGCCCCAAGGGGCCCCGGAGCGCCTTCGTCACACCCTCGCTGTCCGCAATGCGGACGTGCACGGTCGAAAGCAGCACACCGGACGCCGACGTCCGATTATCGACGATGCCAGCTGCAACCCCCATTTCTGGGCCTTACATCCATCTACCAGCAAGTAGGCGCCCGGCAATTCAGGATCGATCGAGCCGGAACGACCACATGCTGAGACGAATGATACGTGTGCTCATAACAAGAGAATCACAGCCTGCTCACACCACTGCCCGAGCCGCCCCACGACATCTAGAGTCACGGCCAGTCACCGCGCCATCCGGAATGGGCCCGGCCCTCCGCGCATCCCGGCTCCCGCCACCGGCGCGGGCGCCTCCTGAACCGAAGGGGACCCTCGTGCGTCATCGTTCAGTAATTGTCGTGAGCATTGCCGTGATCGGCGCCCTCAGCCTCAGCGCCTGCGGCTCCCGCGGCGGGAAGTCCGGCGACACCGCCGGCGGCAAGGACAACAACGCCTCCACCACCGTCGTGATCGGCGTCGACGCCCCGCTCACCGGCGACCTCTCCGCCCTCGGCCTCGGCATCCGCAACTCCGTCGACCTCGCCGTCAAGAACGCCAACGCCACCAACGAGGTCCCCGGCGTCAAGTTCGAGATCAAGGCCCTGGACGACACCGCCAAGCCCGCCCCCGGCCAGCAGAACGCCACCCAGCTCGTCAGCGACCCCAAGGTCCTCGGCGTCGTCGGCCCGCTCAACTCCAGCGTCGCGCAGTCCATGCAGCAGATCTTCGACGACGCCGGCCTCACCGAGATCTCCCCCGCCAACACCGGCGTCGCCCTCAGCCAGGGCGAGAAGTGGGCCACCGGCGACAAGAAGCGCCCCTTCAAGTCCTACTTCCGCACCGCCACCACCGACGCCGTCCAGGGCCCCTTCGCCGCCCAGTTCCTCTACAACGACGCCAAGAAGACCAAGGTCTTCCTGATCGACGACCAGAAGACTTACGGCGCCGGCCTCGCCTCCACCTTCAAGGGCGAGTTCACCAAGCTCGGCGGCACCCTCGCCGGCGAGGAACACGTCAACCCCGACGACCGCGACTTCTCCGCCATCGTCACCAAGGTCAAGGCCTCCGGCGCCGACGCCGTCTACTACGGCGGCGAATACCCCGTCGCCGGCCCGCTGTCCCTCCAGCTCAAGGACGCCGGCGTCAACATCCCCCTGATGGGCGGCGACGGCATCCAGAGCGACGAGTTCATCAAGCTCAACCCCAAGAGCCAGGGCGACTTCGCCACCGCCGTCGGCCTGCCCGTCGCCTCCCTCGACACCGCCAAGAAGTACATCGACGACTACGCCAAGGCCGGCTACAAGGACGCCTACGAGACCTACGGCGGCTACTCCTACGACAGCGCCTGGGCCATCATCGAAGCCGTCAAGAACGTCGTCGCCAACAACAACGGCAAGCTGCCCACCGGCGACGGCGTGCGCAAGACCGTCCGCGACGCCGTCCAGAAGATCTCCTTCGACGGCGTCACCGGCAAGGTCTCCTTCGACGAGTTCGGCGACACCACCAACAAGCAGCTCACCGTCTACACCGTCAAGGACGGCAAGTGGGCCGTCGAGAAGTCCGGCACCTTCAACGGCTGACCCGTTCAACGGCTGACCCGTTCAACGGCTGACCCGCCACCTCGACAACCGACGCACCACCAGCGCGCGGGGACGCCACGAGTGCCCCCGCGCGCCCCCACATCCACCACCCCACGCGGACACCCCCGAACGCACTACGGAGGCCCAGCGGTGCACGACCTACCGCAGCAGCTGGCCAACGGCCTGATCCTCGGCGCCCTCTACGGACTCGTCGCGATCGGCTACACGATGGTCTACGGCATCGTCCAGCTCATCAACTTCGCCCACGGCGAGATCGTCATGGTCGGCGGCTTCGGCGCCCTGACCGCCTACCTCGCCCTCCCCGGCGGCACCACCCTCTGGCTGGCCCTACCCCTCATGCTGATCGCCGGCATCCTGGTCTCCACCCTCACCGCCGTCGCCGCCGAGCGCTTCGCCTACCGGCCCCTGCGCAACGCCCCCCGGCTCGCCCCCCTGATCACCGCGATCGGGCTGTCCATCTTCCTCCAGCAACTCGTCTTCTCCTTCTACCCCGACGCCAAGAAGGCCCGGGTCTTCCCCAAGATCCCCGGCGACCCCTTCAGCCTCGGCTCCGTCACCATCCAGCGCAGCGACCTCTTCCTGATCATCGCCGCCCCCCTCTGCATGCTCGCCCTCGGCTGGTTCGTCACCCGCACCCGCTCCGGCCGCGCCATGCAGGCCACCAGCCAGGACCCCGACACCGCCAAGCTGATGGGCATCGACACCGACCGCATCATCGTCATGGCCTTCGCCATCGGCGCCGCGTTCGCCGCCGTCGCCGCCGTCGCCTACGGACTGCGCAGCGGTCAGGTCGACTTCCGCATGGGCTTCATCCTCGGCCTCAAGGCCTTCACCGCCGCCGTCCTCGGCGGCATCGGCAACATCTACGGCGCCATGCTCGGCGGCCTCGCCCTCGGCCTCGCCGAAACCATCGCCACCGGCTACATCCAGCACGTCCCCGGCATGCACCTCTTCGGCGGCGCCGCCTGGAAGGACGCCTGGGCCTTCGTACTCCTCATCCTCGTGCTCCTCGTCCGGCCCCAGGGCCTGCTCGGCGAGCGCGTCGCGGACAGGGCGTGACCACCATGACCACCACCAGCACCGAGACCACCCCGGTCATCCCCCTGCCCACCACCGCCGCCACCGCCCTCACCGGCCTCGGCGCCCTCACCGTCGCCGCCTCCGCCGCCACCTCCTGGACCTGGACCAGCGACTTCCCCGGCGACCTCACCTACTACGGCTCCCCCGCCGGCCTCCAATGGCTCGCCCTCGTCGCCGGCATCCTCACCCTCGCCCTGCTGCTCGCCACCCGCGGCACCCCCGGCCTGCGCTGGGCCGCCCCCACCCGCAGCAACAACGCCGTCCTCTACGCCGCCACCGGCGCCCTCGCCGTCGCCGCCTACTCCGTCGCCGCCATCTCCGTCGAACTCGGCGGCCTCGCCAACCTCGAACCCGGCGGCTGGATCCTCGCCGCCGGCGGCCTGATCGGCATCCTCGGCGCCCTCGGCCTCCCCCTCGACCGACGCACCGAAGTACCCCTGCGCATCCTCGACAAGCGACTCTTCCTGCTCCTGCCCGCAGCCCCCATCGGCTGGTTCGCCGCCCACGCCATCCCCGGCGACAAGCCCGTCGCCCCCGTGATGACCGCCCTCGCCGGCGCCCTCGCCATCGCCGCCGGCGCCGTCCTGCTGCTCCAACTCGGCCACCTCGCCAACAGCCGGCTGCGCCTCGGCAGGATCGAACGCCCCGTCCCCGCCCCGCGCGAACTCCCCTCCTGGGCCGAGGTCCTGCTCATCGTCCTGGCCTTCGGACTCGGCCTCTACGCCATCACCTTCGGCATCGACACCGAGTACGGCGAACTCTTCATCGGCTACCTGCTGCTCGCCCTCCCCACCATCGCCGCACTCGCCAAGTCCGGCCTGCTCGGCCGGATGCGCGCACTCACCGTCAAGTACCGCCCCGTCACCACCGGCGCCGCCTTCGCCGCCGCCGCGAGCTTCCCGTTCACCCAGAGCAGCGACCAGTACACCTCCGTCGCCACCAACATCCTGATCTTCGCCACCGTCGCCCTCGGCCTCAACATCGTCGTCGGCCTCGCCGGCCTGCTCGACCTCGGATACGTCGCCTTCCTCGGCGTCGGCGCCTACGCCGCCGCCCTGGTCTCCGGCTCCCCCGCCTCCCCCATCCACGTCCAGTTCCCGTTCTGGGCCGCGATGCTCACCGGCGCCGCCGTCTCCATGATCTTCGGCGTCCTGATCGGCGCCCCCACCCTGCGACTGCGCGGCGACTACCTCGCCATCGTCACCCTCGGCTTCGGCGAGATCTTCCGCATCACCATGCTCAACCTCAACGGCACCACCGGCCCCAACGTCACCAACGGCTCCAACGGCATCCCCCGCATCCCCGACCTGGAAATCCTCGGCTTCAACCTCGGCAAACCCCACACCATCGGCGGCATCGAACTCGGCCGCTTCTCCAACTACTACCTGCTGATGCTCCTCGTCACCGCCCTCGTCGTGCTCGTCTTCGCCCGCGTCGGCAACTCCCGCATCGGCCGCGCCTGGGTCGCCATCCGCGAGGACGAAACCGCCGCCGAAGCCATGGGCATCAACGGCTTCCGCCTCAAACTCCTCGCCTTCGCCCTCGGCGCCTGCCTCGCCGGCCTCGCCGGCACCGTCCAGGCCCACGTCAGCTACACCGTCACCCCCGACCAGTACACCTTCGCCGAAGCCCTCCCCCCCAACTCCGCCTTCCTCCTCGCCGCCGTCATCCTCGGCGGCATGGGCACCATCAGCGGCCCCCTCGCCGGCGCCACCCTCCTCTTCCTCATCCCGAAGAAACTCCAGTTCCTCTCCGACTACCAACTCCTCGCCTTCGGCGCCGCCCTCATCATCCTCATGCGCGTCCGCCCCGAAGGCCTCATCCCCAACCGGCGCCAACAACTCGAGTTCCACGAAACCGCCGTCCCCGCCCAACCCACCGGCGACGACACCACCGCACTCACCAAGGCAGGGGCGTGACCCGCCAGATGACCACCACCGCTGCGCCCCTGCTCGACGTCACCGGCGTCACCATGCGCTTCGGCGGCCTCACCGCCGTCAACGACGTCTCCCTCACCGTCGGCCAAGGCGAGATCATCGGCCTCATCGGCCCCAACGGCGCCGGCAAGACCACCTTCTTCAACTGCCTCACCGGCCTGTACGTCCCCACCGAAGGCGCCGTCCGCTACCGCGGCACCGTCCTGCCCCCCAAACCCCACCTGGTCACCCAGGCCGGCATCGCCCGCACCTTCCAGAACATCCGGCTCTTCGCCAACATGACCGTCCTCGAGAACGTCCTCGTCGGCCGACACAGCCGCACCAAGGAAGGCATCTTCGCCGCCATCCTCCACACCCCCCGCTACCACCGCGCCGAGGCCGAAAGCCGCGAGAAGGCCATGGAACTCCTCGCCTTCACCGGCCTCGCCGACAAGGCCGACCACCTCGCCCGCAACCTCCCCTACGGCGAACAACGCAAGCTCGAGATCGCCCGCGCCCTCGCCTCCGACCCCGGCCTGCTGCTCCTCGACGAACCCACCGCCGGCATGAACCCCCAGGAGACCCGGGCCGCCGAGGAACTCGTCTTCGCCATCCGCGACCAGGGCGTCTCCGTCCTCGTCATCGAGCACGACATGCGGTTCATCTTCAACCTCTGCGACCGCACCGCCGTGCTCGTCCAGGGCCAGAAGATCGTCGAGGGCGACCGCGAGACCGTCCAGAACGACGAACGCGTCATCACCGCCTACCTCGGCGCCCCGCTCGAAGACAGCACCCCCGCCGTGCCGGAGACCGTTACGGAGACCGACCAGTGACCGCACTCCTCGAGGTCCAGGACCTCCGCGTCGCCTACGGCAAGATCGAAGCCGTCAAGGGCATCAGCTTCACCGTCAACCAGGGCGAGGTCACCACCCTCATCGGCACCAACGGCGCCGGCAAGACCACCACCCTGCGCACCCTCTCCGGCCTCCTCAGACCCACCGCCGGCCGGATCACCTTCGACGGCCAGGACCTGAGCACGGTCCCGGCCCACAAGATCGTCGCCCTCGGCCTCGCCCACTCCCCCGAAGGCCGGCACATCTTCCCCCGCATGACCATCGAGGAGAACCTCCTCCTCGGCGCCTTCCTGCGCACCGACGCGGCGGGCATCGCGGCGGACGTGGAACGGGCCTACGCCCTCTTCCCCATCCTCGGCGAACGCCGCCGCCAGGCGGCCGGCACCCTCTCGGGCGGCGAACAGCAGATGCTGGCGATGGGCCGGGCCCTGATGTCCCAGCCCAAGCTGCTGATGCTGGACGAGCCCTCGATGGGCCTCTCCCCGCTGATGATGCAGAAGATCATGTCCACCATCGTCGAGCTCAAGGCGAGCGGTACGACCATCCTCCTGGTCGAGCAGAACGCCCAGGCCGCACTGTCCCTGTCCGACCAGGGCTACGTCATGGAGACCGGCCGCATCGCCCTCTCCGGCACCGGCGCGGACCTGTTGCACGACGAGTCCGTCCGCAAGGCCTACCTCGGCGAGGACTGACCCGCCTCATACAAGGAGGGCCCGGCAGAAACCGTTCTGCTGGGCCCTCGCTGCGTGTCGCCTTACTCGGACTTGCCCTCTTCCGCCTTCTTGCGGTCCTGGGCCTCGCCCTCCTCGATGACCGCCTCGGCCACCGCCGCCATCGTCATCCGCCGGTCCATCGAGGTCTTCTGGATCCACCGGAACGCCGCCGGCTCCGTCAGCCCGAACTTCGTCTGCAGCACACCCTTAGCCCGGTCCACCAGTTTCCGGGTCTCCAGCCGCTGGGTGAGATCCCCGATCTCCTTCTCCAGCGCCCGCATCTCGGTGTACCGCGACACCGCCATCTCGATCGCCGGCACCAGGTCGGACTTCGAGAACGGCTTCACGATGTACGCCATCGCCCCCGCGTCCCGAGCCCGGTCCACCAGCTCCCGCTGCGAGAACGCGGTCAGCATCAGCACCGGCGCTAGGTGCTTCTCATGGATCTGCTCAGCGGCGGAGAGCCCGTCCAGGACCGGCATCTTCACGTCGAAGATCGCCAGATCCGGCTTCAGCTCCTCCACGAGACGTACCGCAGTCTCCCCGTCCCCCGCCTCGCCGACGACGGTGTACCCCTCCTCCTCGAGCATCTCCTTGAGGTCAAGGCGGATCAGCGCCTCGTCCTCGGCGATCACAATCCGGGTGATCTGGGGCGTATCGGTCTCAAGCGGCTGTGCCTGCTCGTCGGCGGTGCTCACGGGGCTCCTAGTTCCGGCGGGGTACTGCATGCACGAGGGTACCTAGACACGGTATGTTTGAGTTACTCGGTCGGGGTCGTAGACTTCGATTCGTAGGCCCCGATAGCCCAATTGGCATGAGGCAATGGTCTCAAACACCATACAGTGTGGGTTCGAATCCCACTCGGGGCACTTTTCCTTCGAATCGAAGGAAGGTCAAGACGGTCCAACAGTTGCAGGGCTTCACCCGGTCGGGTGAAGCCCTGCTTGTTTGAATGCCAATGGCCACTCGACCATGCAATCTCGGTCACATGTACGACATGGCCATGCGCCAGCGCGCGCTCGACCTCCATGCGTCCGGCCTAACCTTCCGCCAAGTCAGCCGTGCTACCGGAATATCCCGATTTGCGATCCGCGAGTGGGCATCCGGTGCCGTGCCCAGCCCGCGCATGACCGCCGAGTGCCCAGTCCGCGACGGGCGACTCGATCCGTCCCGACCGCGCGCCGACTATGCCTACCTACTCGGCCTCTACCTCGGCGACGGTTGCATCAGGGCCGCCGCCAGGTCTACGCCCTCCGCATCGCCTGCTGCGACGCCTGGCCCGGCCTCATCGACGAGTGCGAGCGCGCCGTCTCCGCCGTCATGCCGCACAACAAGGTCAACCGGGTCCACGCGCCTGGGTGCACCAGCGTCGTCAGTACCAGCAAGCACTGGCCCTGCCTCTTCCCGCAGCACGGCCCCGGCCCGAAGCACCTGCGGTCGATCCTCCTCACGCAGTGGCAGCAGGAGATCGTCGACGCCCACCCCTGGGAGTTCCTGCGCGGCCTGATCCACTCCGACGGCTGCCGCATCACCAACTGGGCGACCCGCACGGTCGGTGGTGTCTCGAAGCGCTACGAGTACCCGCGTTACTTCTTCACCAACACCTCAGCCGACATCATCGGCCTCTTCACCGGCACCCTCGACGCCGTCGGCGTCCAGTGGAAGGCCGCCTCCCGGTCCGACGGCGCCATGAACATCTCCATCGCCCGCAAGGACTCAGTCGCCCTGATGGACGCCCACATCGGCCCCAAGTACTGACAGCGGCGCGGCCACGATCCGCTGGCGGGCCCGCAGCTGGGCCTGCTCGTCGCGCATCATCACGAAGCGGACGGCGACCGCCTTGAGCACCGCGCACTCCAGCCGGA
>NZ_JBSFGK010000150.1:0-11926 GCF_053596495.1 Kitasatospora sp. NPDC001683 | reverse complement strand
AAGACGCTCGACTGGGATACCCCAGCCGAGCGTCTACGTGATCTACTCACCACCTAAAACCAAGTGGTGTTGCGACGACCCCTGGAATCCAAGGTTCCCGGTCGGGGCCTTCTTCTGTTCCGTGGCCTCAGTTTTTGGCCTCAGTCGCGAATCCGGGCCTCGGCGGCGGCCTCTGGGCCACCGCCGTCAACCTCTCCTCCGCCGGCGCCGACCCGGCGGTGACCATCGGCCGAGCCTCTACCGACACCTTCCCCGGCATCGCCCCGCCGTCGCGCTGGTGGCCCGTGCCCGCGACCTGCGGAGGACCTCAAGGCCGCTGGTGGCCGGCGTCCGGGTTCGCGCACAGGGCGTCGTCAACCAACTTGGTCTCGGCCTGTTCCACGTGCAGGACATCCTGCGTGGAATTGGCGCGGACGCCCGACAACGACACCACGACGCTGCGCCGGCCGTCAGCGGGGACCCCGGTGGCGGTGATCCAGCCGGCATCACCGCCCTCATGGCCCCAGTACACCCCGCCGCAGGACAGCGGGCGTGAGAAGAGCCCCAGCCCGTCACGGGCGCCCGGCAGGAGCCGCTCGAACTCCTCGCCGACCGGCATGGTCTGCTGCATCTGCGCCATCTGCGCCGGTCGCAGGAGCCGGCCGCCGAGCAAGGCGCGGAAGAACCGGTTGAGATCGGCGGTGGTGGAGACGAGCCCGGCCTCTCCATTGGTGCCCTGGCCGACCTGCTCGGTGACGTCCACGAGCGGCTCGCCGGGTTCGAAGCTCTGGTAGGTCTCCGCGTGCGGCCGGGGCAGCGTGGGTGAAGTACCCGGCCAGAAGGTGTGATCGAGGCCGAGCGGCCGGACGATCCGGTCCCTCACCTCCTCGTGCCAGGAGTGCCCGGCGACCCGCTCGATGATCATGCCGAGCAGGACGTAACCGGTATTGGAGTAGCTCCAGCTCCCGTCCTTGCCGGGCGGGAAGTCCGGGCGGTGGCGCATCGCCCGGGCGACGGTCTGCTCGGGCGTGTAGCTGTCGTACCGGTGCTGCTGGAAGTCCGCCGCCGAGGCGTAGTCCGGGTAGTCGTCGTGGATGCCGCTGGTGTGCTGCAGCAGTTCGCGGATGGTGATCGCGTGACCGTCGTTGCCGTTTCCGGACACCACGCCGGGCAGCCAGCGGTCGACCGAGTCGTCCAGGGAGAGCCTGCGATCACCGGCGAGTTGCAGGGTCACGGTGGCCACGAACGCCTTGGTGACACTAGCCATCCGGAAGTAGCCGTTCCGAGAGACCGGCTGTCGGACCCTCAGGTCCGCGACACCACTGGTGGCGGTCAGGCTCCGGCCGCCGGAGGTGACCAGGCGGGCCTGCACTCCCGTGGCGCCGACTGCGGTGATCGCATCGGCGTCGCGCTGGAGCTGGGTCCGGTCGGAGCAGGCCGCCGACGCTTCGCCAGATGGTGCGGACCACCGCCGGACATGCATGGACGAACCGGCCGATATCATGCCCGGCGTGCGAGTGCTGGTGGTTGAGGACGACGAGGATCTGCGGTTCGCGGTCGTGGCCGCCCTGCGGGGCGGTGGGATGGCCGTCGACGAGGCATGCGATCTTCCAGCCGCGGACGAGGCGCTCTTCGTCAACGACTACAGCTGCGTGGTGTTCGACCGCATGCTGCCGGCCGGCGACTCCGCCGAGTACGTCCAGGGCATGCGACGCGACGGGCATACCGTCCCGGTGCTGTTCCTCACCGCCCGCGACACCGTTGCCGACCGGGTGGAGGGCTTCGCGACCGGCGGTGACGACTACCTGGTCAAGCCGTTCGCCGTGCCGGAGCTGGTGGCCCGGGTGCGCAGCCTGTGCCGGCGGGTCGAGGCCCCCCGCTCGCCAGTCCACCGCTGCGGCGGGCTGGAGATCAACACGGCCCGCCGTACGGTGCACCGTGACGGCGTGCTGCTGGGCCTGACCGGCAAGGAGTTCGCTGTCCTGGAGATGCTGGCCGCCCGCCCCGGAGAGGCGGTGCGCCGCGCCGAACTGATCGAGGGCTGCTGGGATGAGCTGACCGAGCCCAACTCCAACGTCGTCGAGGTACTGGTCTCCCAGTTGCGCCGCAAGATCGGCGATCCGCCGCTGATCCACACCGTCCGAGGTGTCGGCTACCGCCTGGACGGGGAGTCGGACGGGTGAGACCGCCGACCCCGGCGGGCCGCATCCGAAGGCTGCGCCGGCGCATCGCGCTGCTCTTCACCCTGACCAGTGCCGCTGCCCTGATCGGCATGGCCGCTCTCGCCGTCCACGCGGACGACACGTCTTGGCGCGGACAGGTCGACGCCGACCTGACGGCGCGCGTGCGCGAGGCCGTCGCCGAACTTCGGGTCGGTGACGACGGCGCGCTGCTGTACCCGGACCCCAAGGAGGGCGGCTACGACTGCCCGGCCGTGACCCTGTTGACCGGGCCGCCGGACCGCCTCACCGTGGCCGCCCAGGCACACCGGCCCTGTGCCATCGCAGCGCCCGCAGCCGTCATGGCGGTGGCGCAGGCCGCCGCCGCTCCGGGCACCGCCCGTGCCACCTCGCACGACCAGGGCGGCCACCCGGTACGGCTGTTCGCCCAGTCCTTCCTCGCACCACCGGACGAGGACGGTCTCACCGGTGTCGTCGTCGCGGCCACCGACATCTCCGCCCACCAGAGCGCGCACAACCGGCTGACACTGGAGATCACGGCCGCGTGCGCCGCCCTGATCGGCCTGTCCGCGCTCTCCGGCCGACTGCTGGCCGGGCGGGCGGTCCGGCCCGCGCTCGCCGCACTCGACCAGCAGGAGGCATTCCTCGCCGATGCCGCCCACGACCTGCGCACCCCCGCCGCCTCACTGCGACTGCTCGCCGAGACCGGCCTGCGCGGCGAGGCCGAACCCACCGAGGTCCTCCGGCGCACCCTGCGCCTGTCGACCCGCATGGGAGAGCTGGTCGAGGGCCTGCTCACCCGCGCCCGGCTAATGGCGGGGGTGGTCGACCTCGACCTCGAACCGCTGCGCCTCGACCAGCTCGTCGACGCCGTTGTCACCGACACCCCGGCCGAGGGCCACCGGGTGCGCACCCGCACCGAACCGGTCATCGTCCGCGCCGACCCGGCACTGCTGCGCCGGGCCGTCGCCAACCTGCTCGGGAACGCGCTCGCCCACGGCCACGCCCTGGGCGAAGCCGCCGACGTCGAGGTCACGGTGAGCGCGGACGGCACGGTGGCCGTGGACGACGCGGGGCCCGGCGTACCGCCCGAACGGGCGCACTCGCTCTTCGAACGCTTCCACAGCGGCGCGGGCTCCAGCGGCCTGGGCCTGTCCATCGCCGCCTGGGTGGCCCATGCGCACGGCGGATCGCTCACCGTCACGGCAAGCGAGCGCGGCGGCGCCCGCTTCCTGCTGCGCGTCCCCGTGCACCCGCGGCCCTGACCGCCCCGCCGTCCTCACCGAAGCCTCAGGTTCCCTCGGCCAAGCTCCCTGCTGCACGGAAACACGCAAGGCAGGACGGAGCAGCAAGTGAGCGGATTCGCTCGAAGGATACGCAGCACGGACCGGGACCGGGGCCGCTGTGCCGGGGCGGGGCGCGCCCTGGCGGCGGCAGTGGCCGTGCTCGGCGCGAGTGCCCTGACGGGCTGCGCCCCGACCGGCACGGACGCCCCGCGGGCGGCCGCCGCGCCGCCCGCCGCGAGCACCGAGCCGGCCGACCGGGCCGAGCTGCGCCCGTTCTACCAGCAGAAGCTCACCTGGAGCGGCTGCGGCGAGCTGGAGTGCGCCACGCTCACCGTCCCGATGGACTACGCCCAACCGCAGAACGGGAAGACCTTCGTCCTGCCGCTGGCCAGGAAGACCGCCGCCGATCCGGCGCAGCGGGTCGGGTCGCTCGTCTTCGGCCCGGGCGGCCCGGGCGTCTCCGGAGTGCGGCACCTGACGTCCGGGGGGATCGAGTCCTTCAGCAAGGAGTCGAGGGCGCGTTTCGACGTCGTCGGCTTCGACCAGCGTGGCGTCGCCGGCAGCAAGCCGGCCGTCGACTGCACTCCGGCGGACCCTTCCCCGGGCGCTCCTGCGGTCACTCCTCCCGGCGGTACCGGTGGCGCGAACGCGGACGCACCGAAGCCGCTCTTCCCGCGTACCGACGCCGAACGCCGGGCCGCCCTGGCCGATGCGGACCGCTCCGCCGCCGACTGCCGGGCCCGCAGCGGCGCCCTGCTGCCGCACCTCGGCACCCTGGACGCCGCCCGCGACCTGGACGTCCTGCGGGCGGCCCTCGGCGAGGACCGGCTGACCTACATCGGCTGGTCGTACAGCACCTACCTCGGCACGGTCTACGCCGAGCAGTTCCCGCACCGCGTGCGCGCGATGGTCCTCGACGCCGCCGTAGACCCCTCGCTGGACTGGTCCGCCCAAGCCCTGAGTAGCGGACGGGCCTTCCGCAAGGCCGTGGACGACTACGCGGACAACTGCGCGAACGTCGCCGGACCGAACTGCCCGGCCGACACCCCGGACGGGATCCGCACGCTCGTGGCCGACCTGTACGCGAAGGTGGCGCGCCGCCCGCTCCCGGTGAAGGGCAGCACCGAGGGGCTCGACGAGGCCACCCTGCACACGGCCGTCACCATGTCGATGTACACACCGGAAGAGCAGTGGCGCGAGCTGTCCGAGGGGCTGAGCGCCGCCCGCCGGGGCGACGGGACCAAGCTCGCCGCCATCGCCAGGAAGAGCGCGTCCCTGCAGAGCGAAGGCTCCGACAGCCCGTCCGTCCCCGACAGCTCGACCGACTCGACCGCCCCGGCCCCGGCGGACTCCTCGAATCCGGCGCCGCGCGACAACACCGCCGACGTCCTGCTGGCCGTCAACTGCCTCGACGTACCGCACCCGACCGACCCGCAGGCGTACTGGGACGTCCTTGACCGCGCCCACCAGGAGTCAGGTGCCTTCGGCGCCTCGACCGTCCTGGCCGAACTCCCCTGCCGTACCTGGCCCGCGGGGCCGACCGCCCCACACCGCGTCAAGGCCGACGGTCTGCCCCCCGTCCTCGTGGTCGGCACCACCGGCGACGCGGCGACCCCGTACGAAGACGCCCGCAGCCTCGCCGCCCAACTCCCCGGCGGCATGCTGCTGACCTTCGACGGCCTGGGCCACACCGCCTACGGACGCAGCAACAGCTGCGTCACCAACGCCGTGGACCGCTACCTCATCCACCTCGCACCCGTGCCCGCCGGAACGTCCTGTTAACACTGGGACATGCCAGCCCGTACCGCCATCCTCTGGAGAGCGCGGCGGCGTACAAGGACCGGCTGTGCGGGAACGTCGCTGATCAACCTCGGCAGCATCCGACCGCGCAGGTCCCGACAGCAGTGAGGCGCCAGGTGAGCGCCACCCTGCGCTGGTTGCAGTTCTGGTTGCATTCACCCCCGTCCAGGGCCGTTCAGAGCTCGACCAGCGGGCTACTCCACCTCAGGTCATCGACGTGACGCCGGGCAGCCTCCGGGAGCCCATCACCGAGATGGTCGACCAGGGGATCCGCGTGATCAAGCGCACCCTCGACCGCGAAGCCGTGCCACCCCGCTGACCAGCGGACGCCCACGGTCGCCGGCGGACAGCCGGACGAACAGTCGTCGTGTCCCGCATCAGTTTTCCTCTCATCGGGCCTTTTCGGGGGCCTGTGAGTCGTCCCCGTCGGCGTCCTTGGCCACCTGCCGGATGAGGACACTGCGGGGCATCATCCAGCCTGCCTGGCGGGACCGCTCGGCCACCGGCCGGTCGCCAGGCCTGTTCGGGTGCCATCTGTGGGCCATACCGGTCACCAAGGGCGAAGTCCTCTGAGGCGAAGGCCGCGGGCCCGTACAACCTCGTGTGGGGCGCTGGCTTCCCATCGCTTCCGGGCAGGACGGCCAAGGCCGTGCGGCCATCGCTCCGTTTCCGTGCGGGTGAGCAGCAGAAGGAGGACGGACGTGCCTGCAGCTAGGGGTGCCTGGCACCGGTGGATGGCGGCCGCGACGGTGATGGTGACGGCTGGGGCACTCGGCTCGCTCGGGGCAGGCACGTCCGCAGCGTCCGACCTGATGGGATGGGACCGTGCCCAGTGCGCGACCCGGCCCGCCCCGCCGGCGACGAGCGTACCGCCGCCGATCACCTCCGGCAGCGACGTGTGGAGCTTCGTGTCCGCGCCGAAGCTGCATCCCATGCGGGTCACCGTGACCACTCGACAACCGGGCACGGCCCCGGGGGACGTCTTCGTCGCCCCGTACAACCTCACCCAGCCGGTCGGCCAGACCGGGGCGCTGATGCTTGAGGACTCCGGCGATCCGGTCTGGTTCCGCCCGCTTCCCGTCGCGAACCTGGAGAACGGCGACTTCCGGGTGCAGACTTACCACAACCCCCGGACCGGTGGCACACAGCCGGTGCTGACGTTCTGGCAGGGGACCATCGCGATTCCCCCGTACTACACCAACCTGCCCGGCGGCGCCCCCGAGCCGGGAGGCTGCTACTACATCTACGACGACCACTACCGCCTGCTCAGGACGGTCTTCGCCCGGCACGGCTTCTACCCGGACTTCCACGAGTTCCTCCTGACGCGCCGGGGGACCGCGCTGTTCATCGCGTCCAAGCCGGTCCCGATGGACCTCACCCCGTTCGGGGGGCCGAAGGACGGGGCCATCGAGGACAGTGAGGTCCAGGAGGTCGATCTCGCGACCGGGAAGCTCGTCTTCTCGTGGGACGTCCTGGACCACGTGAACCCGGCGGACTCCGAGGTGTCGGCCTCCTCGGCGTCCTCGTCCGGCGGGGTGTGGGACGCCTATCACGTGAACTCGATCGACGAGGGCCCCGACGGCCAGCTGCTGATCTCGGCCCGAAACCTCTGGGCGGTCTACGACGTCGCGCGGCAGACGGGCGCCATCCGCTGGCAACTCGGCGGCAAGAGAAGCGACTTCAGCTTCGGCCCGAACGCGGACTTCTTCTGGCAGCACCACGCCCGGTTCCGGCCGGGAAACCGGATCAGCATGTTCGACGACGGCTGCTGCAACCAGCCGGACGGCACCCCCGAACAGCAGTCGCACGGCCTGATCCTCGACCTCGACCTCCCCAACCACCGCGCGACCGCGGCGCGGACCTACTACCACGCACCGGGGCTGTACGCGGCGTCCCAGGGAGACACCCAGGCGCTCACCAACGGCAACGAGTTCGTCGGGTGGGGGCAGGAGTCGTACTACTCGGAGTACAGGGGTGCCGGTAACACCGAGGGCGACGGCTCGAAGAACCTGCTTTACGACGCCATGATGCCGGGCTCCGACATCTCGTACCGGGCGTTCCGCCACGAGTGGGTCGGCAAGCCGTGGTATCCGCCCAGTGCGGCGGCGCGCGACGGCAGCGGTGGGCGAAGCATCGTCTACGCCTCCTGGAACGGTTCAACGGAGACCAAGGCGTGGCAGGTGCTCGCCGGGCCGGACGCCCGGTCCCTGTCGGTGGTCGTCGACCACGCCGGCCGGACCGGCTTCGAGACGGCCGTCACAACGGACAACCCGGGACCGTACTTCCAGGTGAGGGCGCTGAACGCGAAGGGGGAGGTCATCGGGACGTCCCACGTCGTGACCCGCTCCGGTTGACGGGGGGTGTGATCGACACCAAGTCGGACTCCGCGGGAAGGACCGCTCTCGGTCCGTTATCGGTGGCAGCATCGCCGCGGCTGTCGAACAGCAGCCCCGGCCTGGTCTCGGTTCCGGTCTCGTTCATCGTCGTCCGAATGAGTTCAGTCGCCACCCCGGCAGCAGGATGACCGCAGTTCAGAATGCGTGCGAACGCCACCGGACAGTGCCGAGGAGAATTGGAAAGCGTGTTGGGGGGCAACCCCTCACGAGTTCGAATCTCGTATCCTCCGCAGCTAGAAGGGCTGCACCGTTCCGACGGTGCAGCCCTTCTGCATTCACAGCCCCATCAGCAGTCTCCACGCTGGGTTCCAGAGACTCCGACCCGCCCTCCGACCCCCTCTTCACATGCCAGATGAGTCCGCCGACCCTCCGGGGAGCGCAGAGGCCGAAGGCGACGCGATCATGAAGTCGAGGCAAGCGATACCCAGCCCCCGCAGCGCCAAGGCAGAGCAAGGCGCGGGGTGTACGTTATTATGTACAGCATGAAGACGATGAGTGCGACTGAACTCCGCGGCAACCTCGCCGCCGCGCTCGACGCCGTCGAGAACGACGCCGAAGAACTCGTTATCACCCGCGCCGGCCACGAACCGCTGGTCGTCGTCTCCCTCGCCGAGTACGCGTCACTACGCGAGACCGACTACCTGCTCCGCTCCCCAGCGAACGCCGATCACCTGCGTCGCTCCCTGCAGGAATACCGGGAAGGCCGCGTCCAGGCCCGCGAGCTGATCGACCCCGACGGCCCCACCGAGCAGACCGCGTGAAGGTCCAGTTCACCGAGCGCGGCTGGAACGACTACCTGTCCTGGCAAGCGGACGACCGCCGCCTCCTCAAGCGCATCAACCAGTTGATTGACGACGTCCGCCGCAACGGCAACGAGGGCATCGGCAAGCCCGAGCCTTTGCGCCATGAGCTCGCTGGGGCCTGGTCCCGCCGGATCGACCAGGAGCACCGCCTGGTCTACGTCCTCGACGAGCAAGCCGACACTGTCTGTGTCGTCGCCTGCCGCTACCACTACAGCAAGTAGAGCCTCTACCGCTGCGCTTTGACATCGAGCCGAGACGTCGCATGTCGGACCTCGCGGAGAGGAGCGCCGGGTGGTTGCAGTTCCGATTGCATTCGCCTGTGTTCACAGCCGTCCGGGTGGGCGTCCGTCGGTCGTCTCGTCGCAGGTCAGGACGCTGACGAACGCCCCCGGACTCCCGGACGAACAGTTGGGGGGCAACCCCTCACGAGTTCGAATCTCGTATCCTCCGCCTTCGTCGTCCCGTGGTCCCGGTTTCGGGTGGCGAGCCCCGCCAGCGACCATCAGCGTGTCCGAAAGATCGGGTGAGTCCGTGATGTGACAGGGTGGCCGAAGCCTGCGCTCTGGGCCTTGATCGGCCGGGACGGGAGATGCACCGTGAAAGTCCTGCGACCCACGCTGGCGAAGGTGCCGTGGATGCTGGCGGCGCTGGTCCTCGTGGCCGGCCTCCTGCTGGACCGTTTCGCGCCTCAGCCGTACACGGGACTCCCGCTGCTGGCAGCCGCACCGCTCATCGCGGGTGCCACACTCTCCTTCCGCTCCGCGCTCGCCGTCGTGTGTGTCACGTGCGTGGTCTCGGCGTCGGTGGACCTCGAACGCGGGCGCCCGGCGACACCACTGCTCGTCGATCTCGCCGTGGTCAGCGTGATCGGCGTGCTGGCTCTCGCAATCAACCGGCTGATCGTGCGGCAAGGGCGCGATCTGGCACTGGCCAGGGACGTCGCGGAGAGGGTCCAGCGGGCGGTACTCCCGGAGCCACCGGGGGTGGTCGGGCCGCTGGCCGTGGCTGCGGGGTACACGGCGGCGCAGGCCGAGGCACGGATCGGCGGTGACTTCTTCGCAGTGCAGGAGACGCCGTTCGGGGTGCGGATGATCATCGGCGATGTGCGGGGCAAGGGCATTGCGGCCGTCGCCGCCGTGTCGATCGCGATCGGAATCTTCCGTCATGAGGCCGAGTCCGCTCCCACCTTGGTCACGTTGGGACAGCGGATGGACGAGGCGGTGAACAAGGACACCGCCCGACACGGCCCGGTGCCCGCCATGGAGGGCTTCATCACCGCCGTGCTGGCCGAGGTGTCCCCCGACGGCGAGACACTGAGCCTGGTGAACCACGGGCATCCGCCCCCGTACCTGATTCACGACGGACAGCTCGTGCGGCTCGATCCGGCCGTCCCGCAGCTGCCCCTCGGCCTGGGGCTGGGCGATCTCACTCCTGACGGCCCCGCGCCTGCCGATGTCGTGCGGCTGCCGCCGGGGGCCTCGCTGCTGCTGGTGACCGACGGTGTCACCGAGGCGCGGGACAAGCGGGGGACCTTCTACGATCCACTCGCCTCGGAGCGCATGCGCAGGCGGTTCAGTGACCCCGATGCAGTGGTGGACGCCCTCACCGAAGACGTCGGCCACTGGACCGAGGGCAAACGCAACGACGACATGGCCATCCTGGTGGTCACCCGGCGCCACCGCCCTCCCCGTGTCGCCTGATCAGGAAGCGAGACCACCTCCACCACGCAGGCCCGCCCTACAGCAGCATCGCCTCGAACTGGAACTCGGGTGCGGTCAGCGGTTGCTCGGACCAGATGACCTTGCCGCGGGCCGTGTACCTGGTCCCCCACCGTGCGGCCAGCTGGGCCACCAGGAACAGGCCCCGGCCGCCCTCGTCCGTGGCGTCGGCGTAGCGCAGGTGGGGGGCGGTGCTGCTGGCGTCGGAGACCTCGCAGACCAGGCTGGTGTCGCGCAGCATGCGGACGCGGATCGGCTCGGCGCCGTAACGGAGGGCATTGGTGATCAGCTCGCTGAGGATCAGCTCGGCGGTGAAGCCCAGTTCCTCCAGGCCCCAGACGGTCAGCTGTCCGCCGCATGCGTTGCGGATGCGGGAGACGGCGGCGAACTCGTACGGCACGTCCCAGGTGGCCACCTGGGACGGCTCGAACAGGCGGGTGCGGGCGACGAGGAGGGCGATGTCGTCGCTCGGACGCGGCGGGACCAGCGCGTCGAACACGGCCCGGCAGATCTCCTCGGGGGATGCGTCGGCACGGGCCTGCGCCAGGGAGCGGAGCAGCGCGGCGAGTCCGGTCTCCAGGTCGCGCTCGCGGTTCGTGACGAGTCCGTCGGTGTAGAGGACCAGGAGGGTGCCTGGGGCCAGCTGGAGTTCGGTGGTTTCGAAGGGCAGGCCGCCCACGCCGAGTGGCGGGCCGGCGGGCAGGTCGACGAACTCCACGCTGCCGTCGGTGTGTACCAGGGCGGGCGGGGGGTGGCCCGCCCGTGCCATGGCGCAGTGTCCGGAGACCGGGTCGTAGATCGCGTACAGGCAGGTGGCGCCCGTGACGGTCCCCGTCTCGTCGTCTTCGACGGGTTCGCCCTGGTCGAGGTGGGCGACCAGTTCGTCGAGGCGGGCGAGCAGCTCGTCCGGGGGCAGGTCGAGGGCGGCGAAGTTGAGGACGGCGGTGCGTAGCCGGCCCATGGTGGCGGCGGCGTGCAGGCCGTGGCCGACGACGTCGCCGACGACCAGTGCCACGCGGAAGCCGGGCAGCGGGATGACGTCGAACCAGTCCCCGCCGACCCTGTGCAGTGCCGGCAGGTAGCGGTAGGCCGCCTCCAGGGCGCTCTGCTCGGGCAGTCCGCGGGGCAGCAGGCTGCGCTGCAGCGCCTCGGCCATCCGGTGCTCGCGGGTGTAGCGGCGGGCGTTGTCGATGCTGATCGCGGCGCGGGAGATCAGTTCCTCGGCGAAGGTGACGTCCTCCTTCCCGAACGGCTCGGACTCCCCCGCGCGCCAGAACGTGGCCGTGCCCAGGGCCAGGCCGCGCGCCTTGAGCGGCGTGGAGATCAGCGAGTGGACCCCGTACGCGAGGATCCGGTCGGCGGTCCGCGGGTCGCGTGCCCGCCAGGCCTGCGCCCGGCGCAGGTCGGCGGCGAGCGCGGCGCGCCCGCTCCTCAGGGCGGTCTCTTCCGGTGTGCCGGGCAGCGGGCTGATCTGCGAGCCCACCGGGTAGAACGGCCAGTCCTCGCGGATGCCGCCGACCGCCACCCGGCGGATCCGCGGGCCTCCCGCGACGCCCGTGCCCGGGAGCGGCTCGTCACCGCGCAGCACCGCCTCGGCCAGCTCGACGGTGGCGAAGTCCGCGAAGCGCGGCACCACCGCGTCGACCAGCTCCTGGGCGGTCCGCTCCACGTCCAGGGTGGTGCCGACCCGCAGCCCGGCGTCGTAGATCAGCTGCAGCCGGGCCCGGGCCGCCTCGGCCTGCCCGGCCAGCGCCCGCAGCTCGG
>NZ_JBSFGK010000149.1:0-12080 GCF_053596495.1 Kitasatospora sp. NPDC001683 | reverse complement strand
GTGTTCGGCCAGGCCAAGGTGCTGACCGCCACGGTCACCGCCGTCGCTCCCGGTGCCGGCGTCCCGACGGGGACGGTGTCGTTCTTCGACGGCGCCACCCTGCTGGGCACCGCCACCCTCGTCGCCGGCGTGGCCACCTTCACCACCTCCGGCCTCAGTGTCGGCAGTCACGCGCTGACCGCTGTTTACAGTGGAAGCGCCCGCTTCAACGGATCGACCTCACCCGTCGACACCCAGACGGTCGCCAAGGCCAACACCACAACGGCGCTCACCTCGGCGCCCGACCCGTCGGTGTTCGGCGAGCCCAAGGTGCTGACCGCCACGGTCACCGCCGTCGCTCCCGGTGTCGGCGTCCCGACGGGGACGGTGTCGTTCTTCGACGGCGCCACCCTGCTGGGCACCGCCACCCTCGTCGCCGGCGTGGCCACCTTCACCACCTCCGCCCTCAGTGTCGGCAGCCACGCGCTGACCGCCGTCTACGGCGGAAGCGCCCGCTTCAACGGATCGGCCTCACCCGTCGACACCCAGACAGTCACCAGCCCAGCTCTCCCGATCCTGAAACTCGTCGTTCCGCCCTTCGGGCCCGCTGGCGGTGGCAACGACGTCATTCTCATCGGCTCGAACCTCAACGGCATCACCGGGGTCACCTTCGGCGGCGTTCCGGCCGTTATCGTCTGGCAGTACTCGGGAGCCATCGTCGCGGTCGTGGCACCGCCCCATGCCCCCGGCACTGTGCCGGTCGTTGTCCACACGTCGTCCGGCCCCAGTAACCCGATGTCCTACACCTATTTCTGAGGCGCCCCAACGGTCGTCTCGTAGCCCAGCCCTCGGCGTGCGTCGAGGCGGGTGGTAGCGGGTCCGCCCGGCTCAGGTCGTTCCGGCCAGGTGCTGGCGTGTGACTGTGCGCCGGCGAGCTTCCAGCGGCGCACCTGCGCAGGACGCGGAGCTCCTCTGCCCGCGCGGCGATCCGCCGCGCGGGCAGAGGAGCGCAGGTACTCCCACGGTCGGGGAGCCGCGGCCCGTGACGGCGTAGTGGCCCTCGGACGCCAGCAACGACGAGTTATGACCGAGCGACCGAAGCAAGGTCACCGTGTCGCCGGCGGCGTCAACATCGTGCTTGAAGTCCACTCGCACCTCGGCCGGAACCCGGTGCGATTGCATCAGATGCTTAACCTCGATCTTTCGTGACGGTTCGTCGGTTCATCCGGGGGGCCGTTTCGACTTGTTCGGGCGGTGGTGGGCAGGCCGGTGGTCCGGCTGATGCGCCGGGTGGGCACCGGGTTCCACGGCTCCGGAAGTGAAGGCTGCTCGTCGGGATAGGGCGTTGTGGCTGATCAGCCGGGGTCGGGCAGGGCTTGCAGGCGCTCGAAGGCGCTGGTGATCAGGTCGGTCCAGGGCCAGTGGCGGGCAGGGCGGAGGTATCGGCGGCCGGTGGTGGCGAGCTGGGCGGGGGCGGAGAACGGCCGCAGTCGCAGGCGCTTGGGCTCCCACCGGCGGGTGGGTCCGGTCAGACCCGAATCCGCAGGTAGTGGCCGATGGCCTGTCAGTTGATCTCTGGATGGGTCGTGGGCCCGGGTGCGGGGCGTGTGGGTAGGCCGAGGGCCCGGCTGTCGTGCCGGGTGAGCGGCTTTCCAGGGCGGTTGCGGGCGGCTCGGGCCGGGGCGAGGCGATCGGTCAGGCGGGCAGGAGGTGCCGGTGGGCGCGGATCCGGGCCAGCGTCTGGGCGATCAGCCTGTCGGCGGCGGGGGTGAAGCGCAGGTCGTGGCGGCGGGCGGTGACCGTCCAGCGGGCGGCGCGGCGGATCAGCAGCCGGCGCACTGTTGCGATGCGACGCCTCGCGGCGCCGAGCGGGGCGAGCATCTGCAGCCACGCGGACAGGTTGTAGGTCAGCAGTGCACCCCACATCCACATGCTGTTGATCTGGTGGGAGGCGGAGGGCAGGTGGTTCGGTCCGGCTCCGTGGGCGCTGTCGCGGAAGAGTTCCTCGATCCTGGTGCGGCGGCGGAACTCCCACTCCGCCGTCGCGATCTCTCCCCCAGCCTTCGGCCGGGAGGTACCCCCACGTCCAGGTCCAGTTCCTCGTTGGTGGCGATGAACGAGTAGGCCTACGCCTGTTCCTCCAGGCCGTCCAGGACCAGAGCGAATTGGTCCTTACCGACGGTCCGCGAGCGGCGCGAGCGCGGGTCCGCGGACAGCTCGACCGCGTCGTGACGCACCCGGCGAGCGACCAGCCTCGTGCCCTCGGGCCACCCGCCGGGCACGGCAGGTGTCCTTGCAGGTAGAGCGATCAGGCGTAGAGAACCTCGATCGTCTCAAGCCCGCACGGCCACCTGTCGTCGTATCAGCCACCGACCGCCACCACTACCTGCGGATTCGGGTCAGAGCGAGCATGGGCGTCCAGGCGAGCAGATCGAGTGTGAGCTGGACGATCTCCAGCCAGGCCTGGTTCTGCGTGGCGTCGTGCAGGGGCAGGTTGCGCAGACCGGTGTCGCGGGCGGCGCGGATGCGGTCCCGGTGCGGGCACGCCGGCGGTGCCGCAGCTCGAGCCGGGCGATCGGGGCGTGGGTGGACGATCGCCGCCTCGTCGTACTCCGGGTTGCCGAAGGTGTGGTCGTAGTTGGTGGTGGGTGTCGATCACGGTGCTGCACAAGCCACCCAACTCCCGGTCGATCCAACGGCTGAGCAGCCGACTGAACGGGGGTCGCCACCAGCAGTTCATGGACACGGGAGGCAAGCGAGTTGACGGGGTCGGCCATGGATCTCCTCAGACGGGGGTGGCGCACGCGGTCGGCACGAACGTACGGCAATGGCCGGACAATGGGAGGAGATCGGGAGGATTTCGACGGTATGGCGCACCGGCCCGCCGCGTGGACCGGCGGACCGTCACGAAAGATCGGGGTTGACGAAAAGCTGAGACATTCCGTCGCCTTGATCAGCTGGTGGCAACGGTGACCGTGCGGTGGTCGTCGTCAACGGGGCCACCACGGAGGTCACCCATCATCCGGACGTCGTTGAAGCCGGCGGTCAGCAGGGCGGATCGCAGCTGGCTGCGGGAGTACATGCGAGTGCGGCAGCCCCTGGACCAGCCAGGGCGTGAGTAGCGGACGTGGGCGAGCTGGCTGTTCCAGCCGAACCAGGACTCCTCCTGGAGATCGCCATGCCGCACTTGCTTTGTGCTGATCTCCTCGTTCTCCGTGGTCCGGATCTCGTGCATCGCCTGCTCCAGAGTGGAGAGCTCCATGAGCAGTCGGCCGCCGGGAAAAGACGCCAAGATCCGGAAGTGGGCGAAGCGGAACAACGTCGAGCTGTGCTGCTGACCGTGGCAGTTTTCGTCCTTGCCGGCTTCCGCCCTCGCCACCGCCTGCGGCGTCAGTCTGACCGTCCTTGAACGTGTCGGCGGCGATGCGCGCGAAGGTGCCGAATATCAGCTGACGACGCGTCGGACAAGTCAGCATCGATCCGGGCAGGCGCTGTTACGGATGGTCGAACCCTGTGATGCGCCAGCTGTGGGAGTGCGTGCCGACGGGGCCTGGCCGAGAGCTCGCGTGAGGGTGTCGAGAGTGCTGCGGGCGGGGAGTACAGCAGTCGGCCTGCCGCACTCCCCGCCCGTCGATTGCGCAGGTCAGCGGGTGCGTCCGCGCGGCTTCAGCGGGGTACCGGGGAGCTCGGGGGCGGGCAGGCGGTCGCCCGGGTAGCCCCGGACCTCGCCGAAGCGGTCGGAGTTCGCGGAGCTCATCCATTCCTCGCGGGCTCGGGTGACATCGTCGTTCGACCGTCCGATGAAGTTCCACCACATACCACGTGATCCGCGTTTCTTCCCAGGTCAGGGGTGTGGCGGACCATCTGCGCTCAGCAGAACGTCAGCATCGGACGGGATGGAGACCGCAGAGGATGGCCCCGAGGACCCTGGCCCGCGGCATGGGCACCTTCTTCAAGACCTGCGAGCACCCGCAGTCGCGGTGGTCGAAGTGCCCGCACACCTACGTGATCCGGTTCCGCAACGCCTCCGGGCGGCAGACCGAGGAGTCCGGCTTCGCCACCCAGGACAAGGCGATCGACCGGCTCACCGAGATCTACCGGGCGAAGCGCGAGAACCCCTGGGGCCAGAGCAAGGCCGAGCGCAACCGCAAGTACGGCGCGATGAACTTCGGCGCCTACACCGAAGAGTGGAAGGCCGGCCAGCGCGCGCTCGCCCCGGCATCGCTGCGGCATCTCGAATCCCTGCTGGAGCACCACCTCTACCCGGCGTTCCACAGCCGCCGGATGGCCACCTTCGACCACAAGGTCGTCGACGCCTTCATCCAGACCATGGAACGCAACGGCGTCGGCCTGGCCACCCAGGCCAACGCCTTCGACAAGCTCAAGTCGATCCTGCTCGACGCCCAGCGCCTCGGCCTCTACCCGGAGAACCCACTCGACGGAGTCACCCCGCCCCAGTACGACCCGAAGCGCGCGGTCATCCCTGCCCCGCTCCAGCTGCGCGGGATACGCGAAGCCGGGGACGAGGCCTTCAACTTCGTCGCCGAGCACCTCGACGCCCGCTCCGGGCCGCTGTCCTGGTCCGACCGCACGCCGCTGCGACCCGGATGTGCTGTCCTGGCGGCCCGGGCATCGGTGAACGCGGGCGGGAGTACCTCTTCGAGCCGTTCCACCGCAGCCGTCACGGGGCCGGCGGCCGGGTCGCGGGCGTCGGCCTCGGCTGACCGTCGCTAAGGGCTTCACCGAGGCGATCGGCGGCGAGCTGACCGTCGGGACCACCCCGGGCGGCGGCACCACCTTCGTCTTCGGGCTCCGCCGCGCCGACACCGGTTAGCGTGCGTGCGCCCCTGCGGCGAGCGGCAGTGGTGTGCCGCTCAGGGCGGCGAACTCCAGGCTGCGCAGCAGCTCGGACGGGGAGACGGTGACGACCCTGCAGGCGGCGTGCGTGCGGCAGTAGTGGGCGGTCGACCCGTGCAGCGCCCGCCGCAACCGGCCATGGCCGGCGGAACCGACCACGATGAGGTCGCCCTGCGAGCCGACGGCGGAGACCAACGCGGGACCGGCGTCGCCCCGGACCACCATGGGGTGGACGACCGGATTGGTCGGGTAGCCGCCGAAGGCCTGTTCGAAGGCGGTGTCGACACGCTCGCGGGCGGCGTACGCCAGCTCCGAGAGTGGGCGGAGGTCGTCGCCGTCGGACGGCTGCCAGGCGGTCACCGGTACCAGGACCGCGCTGCGCGCGGCCGCCTCCGGGACCGCGCGGTACAGCGCGGCGAGACTGCCCAACGACCCGTTGAGTCCGACGATCACGCGCGTGGTGCCGGTCATGGCCGTTCAACTCCTCTTCCGTGCGGGCGGCTGTCCACCCGCACGTCCAGTGAAGTCCGCACCCGTGCCGGAGGGGCTGGCGCTGACGGAACCATAACGTCCGGATATCCGGCCTTGGCGGTTCCCTGACGAGTGCCGGCTGCTGGTCGCGGCCGGGGAGGATGCCGGATAGGCGGGTCGATCGGGCGTCCTCAGCGTGCGATGGCGGGGCCGGTCCAGTACACGACCTCGTCACGGACCGGGTGGAAGCCCGCGGCCACGGCCAAGGCCCGGCTGGCCAGGTTGACCCGGGAGGCGGCCCAGGTCGGGGTCAGGCCCGCGTCGCGCGCGGCGCGGGCGGCGGCCGTGACGCAGGCGAGGGCGAGGTCCAGCCGGCGGAACGCCGGATCGGTGGCCACGGCGATGTCCATGTGCCGGCGCCCGACGAGATGCCCGCAGGCCACCGAGGCCAGGTACGGGCCGAGGACGGCGCCCCAGGCGAAGCCGCTCGCGGCCAGCTCCGCGTGCCCGCCCCAGGTCCGCGTCAGCCAGTGGGGCAGCTCGGGCGCCGACGCGGATGCCGCGGATCGGGCGCTGAACCGCTCGAACCGCCGCGCGTCCGAGGGGGTCAACGGTCGTACCCAGTCGTTGACATGGGGGGAGACGGGCCGTGGCGGGCCCTGCTGGACGTAGACCGTGCGAACCCAGGGGGTCACGTGGGTGAAGGTGCGCCCCAGCAGCGGGAGGAAGCGCTCCGGCGCCGTGAACTGGCCGCGGCCGAGCGGGGCCAGAGCCGCCGGATCGAGGTACCGGGGGTCGCCGCGGAGCAGCCGCTCGGGACCGCTGTGCACGAGGAGCACCCGGGCGGCGTCGGGCCGGTCGGTCCACCAGCCGCCATGGCCGGTGCGTTCGACGTGGGCGGCGATCGCCTCGGTGCCGGGCTCCTCGACCGGCAGCAGGCTGGTGAAGGGCAGCTGGGTGGTGGTGACGGACACGGCTCCAGTGACTCACCCGCTGCGGCTCCGCCGCACCCGGGTTGACGCAAGCCTGGCGCGCACGAACCCGGCTCTGACGCAACCCTGACGCCACGCCCGGCCGATGTGCTCCGCCAGGCCTGGCGCCCGCACCTACTACCCGGTCTCTGGTCGCTGTCGATCGGGGACCTCCGCCGCCGTCGTGCTGGTCGGCTGGGGCCGTGCGCGACTGGGTTCTGAAGATCTGATGACGAGTCACACCAGCGTCAGGAATGCGTAAGGAGGGCGGGGCGGACTTGCCCCGGGCGTTCGGTCCGAGTTTCATGAAGCACATGAACCGCTCGACACGCCACCACGACCGTCCGCCGCATACGCGGCCGCGGGTCGTCGCTGTCGCGGTCCCCACCGCGGTCCGGTAGCGCGGGGCTTCACGCCCGCACGCCTCGGGCCGGGCGAACTGCGGCCGATTCGGCCGGGGTTCGCCCCTCTCCTCCGCCACCCGCCCTGGCGCATTGCCGCGTCGCCATCCGTTCACGGATCCGGGCTGGTGCGCGTTTCACCGCAGCACACTTTCCGCACGGACGGCACCTGCCGGGAGCGACATCGCGCTCGGCGGCACCCCGGCCGTGCCCTCTCACCCTTGGATGGGTCATGTCCGACGTACTTCTGTCCGCCCGCACCGCCCTCGTCACCGGCGCCTCCTCCGGCATCGGCTGGGAGACCGCCCGCCTCCTCGCCGGGCACGGCGCCACCGTCCTCGTGCACGCCCGGACGGCCGCCGAGGCTGAGGACGCCGTCGAGCGACTGGTCGCGGCCGGCGTGCGGCGTGACCAACTCGTAGAACTGGCCGCAGACTTCACCCACCTTGCCGAGATCGCGGTGCTGGCCGGCACGGTGGTCAAGCATTACCCGGCGCTGGACCTGCTGGTCAACAACGCCGCCGTCATGGCCCCCGAGCGCTGCACGCTCACCGACGACGGCAACGAGGTCTCGCTGCAGGTCAACTTCCTGGCCGCGCACCTGCTGGCGAAGCTGCTGCGGGCCCCGCTGTCGGCGGCCGGCGACGCCCGGATCGTCAACGTCTCCTCCTCGCTGCACCGCACCGCCTCGATGAACTGGTCGGACCCGCACCGGGCGAAGAAGTACTCGCGGGTCGCCGCGTACGCGCAGTCCCAGCTCGCGCTGACCATGGACACCCGTGACATGGCCCCGGCCGGGTCCGGCATCACCGCCGTCAGCCTCAACCCGGGCCAGTGCGACACCGCGCTGCTCCCGCTGTACGGGCGGACCGGCGCGCCGGCGGCGGAGGGCGCGGCGGCCGTCGTCCGGCTCTGCCTGCCGGACACAGAGCTGATCAACGGCGAGTACTACGACGGCGGCGACCTCGCCCCGACCGCCGCCATCGCGCAGGAGGAGCGCTCGCAGCGCCGCCTCGCCAAGCTCGCCGACCAGCTCGTCGCCCAGGCCTGACCCGCACCGAGGAGAACACACACCATGTCCAAGCGCGCCCGAAAGAAGAAGGCCCGCCGCAAGAAGAAGGCGAACCACGGCCGCAAGGCCGGGCAGAGCTGACCCCGTGAACCCACCCGGCGCCGCGTGCCACCGGCACCGGGTGATCCGAGCGGCCCCCGGTGGCCTCGTCCGGACCGTGGCGGACGACGGCCCCGGGGGCCTAAGTGAGGCTGTGGCCTCGCCCGGGGTTCGGCCGGGCGTCGGGCATACGCTGCCGTGGTGAACGAACTTCGTTTCAGGGGTGGGTACCTCAAGGCCGATCGGCGCGGGGTGGCGTTGTTTCTGGCCACGCTCGCCTTCCAGATCGTGGCGGGTGTGGTGCGGGTCGGACTGGTCGGAACGCTGTGGATGATCGGTGCGATGGCCGTGCTGTTCGCCGTCCTCCTCACCTTGTACCCACGCAGCTGGACCGCGGTGGGGAGGACGGCATCCGGATCTACCGGGGCCTCGGGCGGGTCCGCAGCTACCTGTGGCGCGAGATCCGCTGGATAGCGGAGCGCAGGCAGCGCAACCAGGGCGGGGAATCCACCAGCGTGCGGATCACCCTGGTGGACGGCCGCCGGCGGACATTGCCCGGCCTCCACTCGAACGTCGTCTTCCCCGATCCGCACTTCGAGCTGAAACTCGCCCAGGTCCGGGCCCCATGGGAGCGGCACGCCGACGAGTCCTTGCGGATCGGCCCCCTGACACCTGAGCGGCCGCTACGGCGGCTGCGCGGCGTATTGCCCGGCGTCCTCGCCTGCGTCGCCGCCATGCTGACCGCGGCCTTCACCGTCCAGCTGCTCGACGGCCTGGACGCGGCCCGCCGCTACGACTCGGCGCCGCTCTGCACGGTCGTGCCGCCCGTCGCCCCGGGCAGGTGCCGGGCGGCGGAGCAGCACGAGGTCGTCCGGATCGTCCCGGACACGGACGGTGGCTCCGGCGCGGAGCTGATGGTGCGCAGGGAGTCGGACTACGACCACCGGACGCTCCACTTCGCTGCACTGCCCGCACGCCTCCGGGAGCTGCACAGCGGCGACCTGGTCCAGGTGACCACCGGGCTCGACGGCCGCACCGCCACCCAGCTGAGCGTCGACGGGGTCTCCGCCCCGACCGTCGACTCCCCGGACCGCCAGGTCGGTGAGTACACGGCGATGCTGGTCTGGATCCTCACCGCGACCGTGCTGTTCACCGCGTGGTGCGTCGCCACCCGGCGCGCTCCCCGCGGCCGCTACCCGTGGTGGGCCCCGCTCGCCCTGCCCGGTCTGCTCGCGGCCGTAGCGATCGCCGGCCGCACGGAATCCTCCGCAGCGCTGCTCACCCCCTGGTCCTACTGGCCCGCCGCCGCAGCCCTCCTCCTCACCCCGGCCCTCGGCTACGCCGTCATCGGGCCGGTCCGCGCCGCCCGCCGCCGGAGGCTGGCACCGGAGAACGCCAATCCCTGAGCAAGGGCGGCAGGCGTGACTTCGGCGCTTCAGGGTGATGGCCGTGGGAGGCCGAGCGTAGAGTCCGAGGAATCCACCACCTCGAAGCGCCAAAGTCAGTAACCGCGCGGTCCGGGTGCTCTTCGGCGACGACCCGCAGCCGCCCAGCGCGGCGTTCGGCATCATCTCCGAGGACGGCAAGGACACGCTGGCCGGGTGGACCACACCCTGACGCTGGCCGCGAGGCGGGACAGCCGGCGCTCTGGTTGACGGCTGGCTCCTGTTCACCCCTGGTGCGATGGTGATCAGCGTGCCCTGGCAGCTGTCCTCCGCTCCCAGAGCGGGACCACCCGGCCCGCCTGGGCGCCCAGTGCGGTCCATCGCGGCGATCCGGCCCCGCGCGGGGAGTGGCGGAGCCGGAGAAGCTCTGGTCGAGTGGAGATGCGGGTGTACGAGCCTCGGGCAGCCACGTTGTCCGAGGCCCGAAACGTTTCGGACAACCCGGGGTCTCGGACGCATGACGCGGATATCAATGCCGCGTCAATGTTTAAGGATCGCCCATATGGAGGGCGTCAGGGGCCGGAGGCGTGTCCCGGCCGACTGGTTGGCTGCTCCCCGCCGGTCTTCCCCCGGTGCCGTGACGCCCACGTGGCGCCCCACGGTTCCATTCCATGAGCCACTCTGGCGGAGCCCATGTCCGATCTCATCTACGTCGGTGTCACGGTTGCCGTGTTCGCCGTCCTCGCCCTGATCGCGAAGGGGGTGGAGAAGCTGTGAGCGCGGAAAACCTCGCAGGTCTCATCGTGGCCGTCGCGCTCGTCGGCTACCTCGTCGTGGCGCTGATCTTCCCGGAGAAGTTCTGACATGGGATCCACTCTCGCGGGCTGGATGCAGGCCCTGGCCCTGGTCGGGGCGCTGGCCCTGTGCTACCGCCCCCTTGGCGACTACATCGCCAAGCTCCTCACCACCGCCAAGCACCTCAGAGTCGAGCGCGGCGTCTACAAGCTGATCGGCGTCGACGGTGACGCCGATCAGCGCTGGCCGGTGTACCTGCGATCGGTGCTGGCCTTCTCGGCCGTCTCGGTGCTCTTCCTGTACGGCCTGATCCGCCTGCAGACCTTCCTGCTGCTGAACCTGGGCGTTCCGCAGATGGAGGGCCACCAGGCCTGGAACACCGCGATCTCGTTCGTCACCAACACCAACTGGCAGTCCTACAGCGGCGAGTCCGCGATGGGCCACCTGGTGCAGATGGCGGGCCTGGCGGTGCAGAACTTCGTCTCCGCGGCCGTCGGCATCGCCATTGTGGCGGCGCTGATCCGGGGCTTCACCCGCAACAGGACCGACCGGGTCGGCAACTTCTGGGTGGACCTGGTCCGGATCAACCTGCGTCTCCTGCTGCCGCTCGCGATCGTGTTCGCACTGGTCCTGGCCGCCAACGGCGTGATCCAGAACTTCCACGGCTTCCACGAGGTCACCAACCTGGCTGGCGATGTCCAGAAGATCCCGGGCGGCCCGGTGGCCTCGCAGGAGGTCATCAAGGAGCTGGGGACCAACGGCGGCGGCTTCTTCAACGCCAACTCGGCGCACCCGTTCGAGAACCCGACCGGGTTCACCAACTGGCTGGAGATCTTCCTGCTGCTGGTGATCTCCTTCGCGCTGCCGCGCACCTTCGGCAAGATGGTCGGGGACAACCGCCAGGGCTACGCGATCGTCGCCGTTATGGCGATCTTCTGGGTCGGCTCCGCGGCTCTGCTGACCTTCGCCGAGTCGCAGCACCACGGTGCCGCGCTGCAGGCGGCGGGTGCGGCGATGGAGGGCAAGGAGCAGCGCTTCGGCGTCGCCGCCAGCTCGCTGTTCGCCACCTCGACCACGCTGACCTCCACCGGTGCGGTGGACTCCTTCCACGACTCGTTCACGCCGTTCGGCGGCGGTCTGACGATCTTCAACATGATGCTGGGTGAGATCGCGCCCGGCGGTACGGGTTCCGGCCTGTACGGCATGCTGATCCTGGCGATCGTGGCGGTGTTCGTGGCCGGTCTGATGGTCGGGCGCACTCCCGAGTACCTGGGCAAGAAGCTCGGCGGCCGCGAGATGAAGTTCGCGTCGCTGTACATCCTCACCACCCCGACGATCGTGCTGGTCGGCACGGGTGTGGCGATGGCGCTGCCGGGTGAGCGGGCCCAGATGCTCAACGCGGGTGCCCACGGTTTCTCCGAGGTGCTGTACGCCTTCACCTCGGCCGCCAACAACAACGGTTCGGCGTTCGCCGGTATCACCGTGAACACGGACTGGTACGACACCGCGCTGGGCCTGTGCATGGTGTTCGGCCGTTTCCTGCCGATGGTGTTCGTGCTGGCGCTGGCGGGCTCGCTCGCGCAGCAGCAGCCGGTTCCGGCCACTCCGGGCACCCTGCCCACCCACAAGCCGCTGTTCGTCGGGCTGCTGTCTGGTGTCGTCCTGATCGTCGTCGGCCTCACCTACTTCCCGGCCCTGGCCCTCGGGCCGCTCGCGGAAGGTCTCTCCTGATGTCCACCCCTACGCTCACTCCTTCTCCCGCGCCGGTCGGTAAGTCCGACGGCAAGGCTTCCCACAGAGTGGCCAGCGGGCTGCTCGACCCCAAACTGATCGTCACCTCGTTGCCGGACGCGGTGAAGAAGCTCGACCCCCGGGTGATGGTCAAGAACCCGGTGATGTTCGTGGTCGAGGTCGGCTCGGTGGTCACCACGATCTCCGCGATCGCCAACCCGTCCGTGTTCGCCTGGTCGATCACCGTGTGGCTCTGGCTGACCACGATCTTCGCCAACCTGGCGGAGGCCGTCGCCGAGGGCCGCGGCAAGGCCCAGGCCGACACCCTGCGCAAGACCAAGACCGAGTCCGTCGCCCGCCGGCTCACCAACTGGCCGGC
>NZ_JBSFGK010000148.1:0-12146 GCF_053596495.1 Kitasatospora sp. NPDC001683 | reverse complement strand
GTCGTCCGCCCGGAGGGCGGGCGGGAGTCTGCGGACGGGCCCAGGGGATAGGGTGACGGGTGTGCTCGATCTGGTGACTGCGCTGCGCTACGTGGACCCGCTGCGGGCCGGAGGCTCGGTGCCCGGTGTCGTGGAGACCGACGACCTGGGAACGTACGTGGTCAAGTTCACCGGCGCCGCCCAGGGCCGCAAGGCGCTGGTGGCCGAGGTGATCGTCGGCGAGCTGGCCCGGCGGCTCGGGCTGCGGGTGCCGGAGCTGCGGCTGGTGGACTTCGACCCGGTGGTCGCCGCCGACGAGCCGGACGCCGAGATCCAGGACCTGCTCAAGGCCAGCGCCGGGCTCAACCTCGGGATGGACCTGCTGCCCGGGGCCGCGGACTACCGGCCGGGGATGATCCCGGTGGACTCCGCCGAGGCCGGGCGGGTGGTCTGGCTGGACGCGCTCACCGGCAACGTCGACCGCACCGTCCACAACCCGAACCTGGTGGTCTGGCACCAGCGGCTCTGGCTGATCGACAACGGCGCCGCACTGGTCTTCCACCACCGCTGGGCCACCGCCGAGGCGTCCGTCGGCAAGCGGTACGACCTCAGCGCCCACGCGCTCGGCGCCTGCGCCCCGGACGTCCGGCTGGCGGACGAGGACCTCGGGCCGCTGGTCACGGTCGAGTTGCTGGAGCAGGTGGTGGCGCTGGTCCCGGACGAGTGGCTGGCCGACGAGCCCGGCTTCGACTCGGTGGACGCCGTCCGGCACGCGTACGTCACCCACCTGGCCGCCCGGGCGGTGCTCTCCGAGGAGTGGCTGCCGGAGGGCTTCGCCACACCCGAGCAGCTGCGCGAGGCGGAGCTGCGACGCGCGGCCCGCACCCGGGCCGGTCGGCCGGCCTGGCTGCGGGAGGTGCCGGACCTGCACGGCAAGCCGTCGGTGGAGACGGTCTGGGAGCACCACTTCGAGTGAGGGGGGTCCCGGCGGCGCTCCTAGACCCAGGCGACACCGGCCTGGTGGAGCCAGCCGAAGTTCACGACGGAGGCGCCGAGCAGCAGGCCGGAGCTCATCACCGCGAACGCGGTTTCCCCCGGCAGCTTCTGGGCCCGCGCGATCAGGGCCGCGAGGCCGAGGCCGAGCAACGGGCCCCGACGAGCAGCAGGGGGAAGACCAGCCCGGTGAGCCCGCCGAGCGCGAGCCCGTACGTCCCGACCACGAGGGCGCACAGGACGATCGGCAGCAGCATCGGGACGGCGAGGAGGAGTTGCCCCACGCCCAGTGCCAGCGCGAGGCGGTTCCGCCTCCGGGGAAGGGCCTGTGCCATGCCGCTCGACTCCTCAGGTGGATCCGGTGGTTACGGCATCCATCCTGCGGGGCGAAGGTGGCCGCGGCCTGAGTACGGGTACTCAAACGCGGCTGGGGAGCGGGACCATGGGCCCCGCTCCCCAGCTCAGCGTTCGGTGCTCAGCGCTCGGTGGTCAGCGCGTCAGCGCCACCACTGGACCGCCTTCTCGGCGTTGATGATGCCCGCGCCGTAGAAGCCGTTGTCGTCCGCGCCGCCCTCGCAGGTGGCCTTCCACTGGGCGGTGCCGCCCGGGTTGAACTCGCCGGTCGGGCAGGCGTGGGACTCGGCCTGGTTGGTCAGCAGCTCGGTGAGCTCGTCCGGGCTGGCCCACGGGAAGGTGCCGGCGAGCAGCGCGACCACGCCGGTGACGTGCGGGGTGGCCATCGAGGTGCCCTGCATGTAGCCGTACTTGTTGCCCGGGATGGTCGACAGGATGCGACCGTCCTTGTCCGGGGTGTTCGGGATCTGGAAGCGACGGTCGCCACCCGGCGCGGCGACGGTGACGACACCCTTGCCGTAGCTGGAGTAGTACGACTTGTCGCCGTTGACGCCGACCGCGGAGACCGCGATCACGCCGGGCAGCTCGGTCGGCAGCGACAGGCAGTCGTTGGTGACCGGGCGGGTGCCGGGGTTGGTGTCGTCCGGGCTGGAGACGTCGGTGGTCTTGTGCGCCAGGTCGATGTTCTCGTTGCCCGCCGCGGCGACGTTCAGGACGCCCTTGCGCTGCGAGAAGGCGACGGCCTTGCGGACCGCCTCCGTGATCGCCGCCTGGTCCTTGTCGTTCGGGCAGTTGAACATCCACGGGTCGACGTAGTAGCTGTTGTTCGTCACCTTGAAGCCGTGCTCGCCGGCCCAGACGAAGCCGCAGACCGCGTTCTCCGGGTAGATGAAGCCACCGTCGTCGACGACCTTGACCGCGGCCAGCTTGACGTTCGGGGCGATGCCGACGACGCCCTTGCCGTTCTTGGCGGCGGCGATCGTGCCGGCCACGTGGGTGCCGTGGTCGCTGGTGGTCGGCTGCCAGGCCTTCCAGTCGGTGTTCGTCTTGCCGTCGATGCAGGAGACCGACTGCGAGGCGTCCACGTTGGCGGCCAGGTCCTCGTGGGTGGCGTCGATGCCGGAGTCCAGCACGCCGACCGTGACGTTGCGGCTGCCGAGCGAGATCTTGTGCGCCTTGTCGACACCGATCTGGCGCATGTCCCACTGGTTGGGCTCGTACGGCTCCTGGCCGTCGGCAGCGGCGGCGGCACCGGTCGGCTCGGCGGCGACCTCGGCCTTGCTCTGGTCCGCGGCGAGGATGCCCTTGGTGCGGCTGGCGCCGACCGAGTCGACGCCCTTGGCCAGGCGCAGCTTCTCCGCGAACTTGGTGTCGTTGGAGCGGGCGACGATGACGCCGACCTGCTCGTACGACTGGACCACCGTGCCGCCGAGGCCGCTGATGGCCTTCTCGACCTTCTGCACCTGACCGTGGTTGGCCTTGGTGTTGACGACGTAGCTGAGCAGCGGACCGGTCGTCGAGTCGCCGGTGGGCGCCGCGACGGCGGTGCCGGCCGGGAGCGCGAGGGCGCCGGCGGTGGCGAGCACGAGGCCCACTGCCGCGTACCGGGTCCGGCTGATCCGAGTAACTCTCATTGGGGTTGGCCCTCCCGAGTCGTCATGCGGCAGCTGCGGTGTGGCAGGTGCGCTGGGATGACCGGGACGTTAATGAATATTCGCTGATATGCGCAAGAGGTAGTCATCTAATCGTCACATCTAGACCAACAGCGGAGGTTAGCGTTCCGCCGGTCAACAAGGGCAACAGAGCTGGAGATTGTTAAAAAGTGATGGTTCGCCGACGAGCCGACGCGACCGGGCATGTACGCGAAGAGCCGGCGAAACGCCTACTGGAGCGCGTACAACCGGCGCGCGTTGTCGGCGGCGACCAGCCGAGCCAGCCGCTGGGCGTCCGGGGCCGAACAGGCGCCGCCCGCCTGCCAGTCGGAGAGCAGCATGCCCAGTCCGTACCGGAACTGTGCGGCGCCCGCCACGAACAGTTCGGGAAGTCCGTAGGCATCGGTGGAGAACAACAGTTTTCCGAACGGCGCCAGTTCCAGCATCTCGCCGAGCACCGCCGCCACCCGCGGCCCGGTGTAGGAGGCCGTCAGCCCGAGATCGGTGTACACGGTCGGAAAGGCCTGGGCCAGCCAGGCGGCCTGCCGGTGGTACGGATAGCCGTGCAGCAGCACCAGCGGGACGCCGCTCGGCTCGGCGGCGCGGACGAAGTCGGTCAGCAGGGACGGGTCGGCGCGGTGCAGGGTGAGGTCGGGATCGCCGAAGCCGGTGTGGAGTTGGAGCGGCAGGCCCAGTTCGGCGCAGACGTCCACGGCCGTCCAGAGCAGGTGGTGCAGCAGCACCGGGTCGGCCAGCCGGCCGCGCCCGCCGCGCAGCCAGGCCCCGGCGGCGGCCACCACGGCGGGGCGCGCGGGGCGTTCGGCCGGGACGGCCAGACCGTGCCGGTAGGCGAGCACCGACTTGACCGCGACCGCGCCGGTGGCGGCCACCGCCAGCGCCTCGCCGACGGCCCGGGGCCAGTCCTCCGCCCCTGCCGTCACCGACTCGGCCACCGCCTCCAGCCGGACCACCTCGCGCACCACCGCCCCGGCGGCCTCGGCGAGTTCGGTCAGCGGCAGCAGCTCGCGGCACGCGGCGGCGGTCAGCCCGGTGTCCACCAGGCAGGTGTCCAGCCCGGCGGCGGCGAGCAGTCGGCGGGTGGCCTCGGCGGCGCCCAACTCGCGCCGCCGGGCCAGGTAGTCGGCGGCCGGGGCGTGCACGGGCAGGCCGAGCGCGGGCGGGCACCAGCGCCGCACGGCCAGGCCGAGCGCGCTGTCGAAGGGCGAACACCCGGGCGCGGGCGGGCGGTCGGACTCGGTGAGCAGCCCGGCCAGGGCGTCGTCGGCGAGCTCGGCCGCCACCACGCTGTGGCAGTGGTGGTCGACCAGCGCGCCGACCTCCAGGACCCCGGCCTCCGACCGGACCACCGCTCAGTACCGCCAGCGCGTCGCGGCGACCAACTCCTCGGGACCGACGGCCGCGTACTGCTCGGCCTCGGCCCGGCGCACCGCCAGCACGGCCTGGTGGAGCGGCTCGCCGAGCGCCTCGCGCAGCACCGCCGAGCCCTCGTACGCGGCGATCGCCTCGGCCGGGCCCTGCGGCAGCCGGGGCACCGTGCCGGGCTCGGCCTCGGCCGGATCCCCGGTGAACTCCGGCGGCAGGGCCAGGCGTTGCTCCAGCCCGGCGAGGCCGGCGGCGACCACCGCGCCGACCGCCAGGTACGGATTGGCGCTCGCGTCGAAGCACTTGACCTCGGCGTTCGCGGCGGCGGCCCGCTCCCCGGTGGAGCCGGTGACCAGGCGCAGCGCGGCCTCCCGGTTCTCCAGGCCCCAGCACTGGTACGCCCCGGCCCAGTGCGAAGGCACCAGCCGCAGGTACCCCGCGGGGCTGGAGCAGCCCAGCACGAGGAGTTCGGGCAGCGCTCGGAGCACCCCGGCGAGGAAGCCCTCGGCCTCGGCCGTCAGCCCGTGCGGGCCGGAGCCGCCGTGGCCGAGGTTGTGGCCGTCCCGCCAGAGGCTGAGGTGCAGGTGCCCGCCGTTGCCGACGACGTCGGGCTCGACCAGCGGGGCGAAGGACGTCCGCAGGCCGTACTTGGCGGAGACGGCGCGGATGGTGTGCCGGACCAGGACGGAGGTGTCGGCGGCGCCGACCGGCCCCTCGGGGGCGACCGAGACCTCGAACTGGCCCGGGGCGTACTCGGGGTGGATCTGCAGCACGCTGAGCCCCTGCTCGCCGAGGGCGCGCAGGACGTCCCGCAGGTAGTCGGAGAGGTCGGTGAGCCGGTGCATGCCGTAGGCGGGGCCGTGCGTCGGGTACTGCGGCGGCTCGTGCGGGGGCCCGGCCAGGGCGACCACCCACTCGACCTCGATGCCGGCCCGGAGGCTCAGCCCGCGGGCGGCGGCCGCGGCCTCCATCCGGCGGGCGAACAGGCGTTGGCAGCCTGGGTGCGGGCCGCCGGCCTGGGTGTGGCGGTCCCCCGGGGCCCAGGCCCAGCCGGGCTGGGCGGCCAGCGGGACGAGCCGGTCGAGGTCGGGGTAGAGGCGCAGGTCCCCGGTGGGGCCGCCGATGAACGGGCTGGTGGTGCTGGCGTCGTCGGCGAGGAACACGTCGAAGCAGGGCGCGGTGCCGACGCCCCACTCGGCCGCGTGCACCAGGGCGCTGACCGGCACGGCCTTGACCCGGCTGATGCCGGCGTTGTCCACCCAGGTGACGGCCACCGCCTCGACGGCGGCGGTGCGCAGCCGGTCGGCGGCCTCCTCGGCCCGCGCGGCGCGCTCGGCCCGCGGGGGCAGCGCGACGGCGGCCGCGAGGGCGGCGGCGGATGCGCCGGGGCCGAGCGGCTCGGCGGGACCGGCGGGACCGGCGGCCTGGGAGGCAGTCACAGCGCTCATGTCCCCATGCTGCCCCGCGAACCGGGTGTCGGTAACTCCCCTATCGAGTGGAACAAATGGACGCCCGTCCGCCCGTTCACTCGATGGGGGAGTTACCACCACTCGGAGCGAAGCGGGCCACCAAGTCCCCCGCCGTGATCCGCTCCAGGGTGTCCGGGGCGGCGTCCAGCGGCCCCGGGTAGAGCCGGTAGAGCGTCCCGCTCGCCCCCTCCGGAGCGGACACGTCGGCGTGCACCAGGGCCGTGAACGCCCGGGTGCCGGCCAGGCGTTCGGCGATCAGCCGGGCGGTGTCGTCCGGCGGCTGCTCGGTGCGGTGGTCGCTCTCGTGGCGCCCGCGCAGCCGCTCGGCGAAGGCGGCCACCGGTTCGTCCGCTCCCCGGCGGTAGCGGCCGAGCCCGTGGCCGGTCCGGTCGCGCACCCACACCTCGTCGCTGCCGGCCGCGGCGGCGGCGCAGCCGAGGTCCCACAGGGTCGCCCGGGTGCCCGGGGCGAAGTGGGTCAGCACCGAGTCGGCCAGCGAGCCGATCTCGGCGCGGTGCCGGCTGACGTTGTGGAACCCGGCCCCGGAGCCGACGTTGAGGTCGGTCCAGGTGTGGGTGCGGGTCTGCAGGTCGACGATCATCGGCACGCAGATCCGGGCCTCCCCGGCGAGGTCCAGCCGCTGGCGCACGCTCGCGGGGTGGAAGCTGCCGGTGCGCTGCCGGGCCGCCTCGGAGGGGGTCAGGGTCATGAAGCCGGCGAAGGCGTCGGTGAGGTCCTCGAAGGGGATGTCGTTGTAGCTGAACACCACCACCACGGCGTACCGGGCGCCGGCCTTGCCCAGCGCCCGCAGGTCGAGGTCGACGAACTCGGTGGCGCCGTGCGGCGGCGGGGCGGTGGTGAAGTCGCCGGAGTGCACGGCGGCGCGCGCGCCGAGCACCAGCCGGGTGTAGTCGCACAGACCGGTGAACTGCCACTCCTCGTCGTAGAAGGCCACCGACAGGTCGAGGTCCACCCGCTGGTGCGCGCGCTGCATCCAGTGCACGAACAGGCGCAGGTGCTGCCCGTCCGGGAGTCGCTGGACGCTGCCGCGCGGCACCGCGACCAGGGTCTTGGCACTGGCGCGTTCGGCGAACGGGACGACCAGGTCGGCCAGTCCGGCGTCCAGCACGGCCAGCTCGTAGCGCCCGGCCTGCTCCACCGACCGCTCGGCGCGGCGCAGCAGTTCGGCCTCGATCAGGTCGCAGACCGGCGCGCTCAGCTCGACCGGGACGGGCTTGCCCCAGTCGAACCGGGTGTGCGCGGAGGCGACCCGGCCGCGCGGGAAGTACAGCCGCCGCTCGCCGATCCCGCGCGGTGCGCGCAGCCGCCCGTACGCGCCGAGCAGCGGTCCGGGGGCGACGGCGCGCAGGGCCTTGGGCAGGGCGTCGGCGAGTTCGGCGGGCAGCGGCCGGTCGGGGGCCCAGGCGGCCCGCACCCGCAGTAGGTGGTGCAGTCGGCGCACCAGTTCGCCGGGGCGGGTGGCCAGCAGGCGGACGGCGGCGGGCAGGTCGCCCTGGGCGAGGGCGTGTTCGACCCGGGCGGCGAAGGTCTCGACGGTGAGCCGGGTGTGGCCGGCGGGCGTCTCGCGCACCCGCAGCGGGGCGGGCGCCTCGCGCAGTTGCGGGCCGAGGCCGTGCAGGTCGAGGTCGCTCTGCCGGACGACCGCGAAGGCGGCGGCCGCGTACGGGAAGCGGTCGCGGTGCTCGTACGGATGCAGCAGTTCGCCGGCCCGCAGCCAGGCGGAGCGGTGGCGGCGCAGGTCCTCGGCGAGGGTGCCGACCGGGAACGCGTCCAGGACGGCGAGGAGTTCGCGGCGCAGCGGGCGGGGCAGGTTGCGCAGCCGCAGCGTGCGGGCGGTGCCCGGCAGCAGGTCGGGCTCGGCGCCGGACCAGGCCCAGATCAGCCGCAGCACGTCGGTGGCGGTGGTGAGGTGGGCGGCGAGCAGCGGGCGGGTGCGCTCCGGGTCGCGGCGCAGCAGGGTGGCCAGCACGGTGGCGCGGATCTCCCGGACCGGGATCGCGGCGGGCAGCCAGGCGCCCGGGTCGGCCGGGGCGTGCTCGAGCAGCAGGGCGAGGTCCTCGCGCTCCTGGGGGTTGAGCGGGGTCTGCCGGGCGAGCAGGTCGGCCAGCGCCGCACCGACGAGGGCGGTCGCATCGCCGGTCTCGGCCAGGCGCAGCGGCTTGAGCGCCTGGCCCGCCGCCAGGTCGCGGGCGGCCTTGCGGGCGCCCCTGGTGTCGGTGGGCAGGTGGTGCTCGCGATCCAGCGGCACGTCGCAGAGCGGGCAGTGCCGCGCGTCGTCGTGCTCGGTCAGCTCCAGGAAGCAGTCGTGGCAGAGCAGGTGGGCGCAGGGGGCGAGGGCGCCGATCCCGGCCTCCAGGCTGGTGCGTTCGCAGACCAGGCAGAGCTGGCTGGACTGGCGGAGCAGGTAGCCGCGGATGAGGACGGAGTAGTCGGCGTGGGCGTGCGAGGGGACGCCGTCGGGGAAGCGGCGGAACAGCGGCTGGTGCCGGCGGTCGGCGCCGAGCAGGGCGTCGAGGCCGGCCAGCAGCCGGGTGCCGGTCTCGGCGAGGTCGGCCGGGCGCAGCCGGCGGAGCGCGTCGCGCAGCGGCTTGGTCGGCACGTGGCCGCGTCGCGCCAGGTCGGCTTCCAGGGCCACCAGGCCCTTGGCCGTCCACGGGTCCGGTTCGCCGGGCGCGGCCCCCGGTGCGACCAGGACCTGTCCGTGACGGCGCAGCAGGTAGGTGTCCAGTGCGCTCCCGGGCACGGCGGTGTTCGGCTTCTTCACTTCTCTGTCCCCCGCTGGATATGACGAAGCGGGGGCGGAGAGTGGGCGCACTGGGTCATTTGAAAGATGAGGAGAAGGAAGCACGCCGCGGAGCCGCCCCCGCGTCGATCACCCTAGCGAATCCGCCTCCGGACGCCGAACGGTTTTCCGCCGCCGCCCCCTTCCTACCGACGAGTAGCTTCGCTACAGTGGCCGCACGCACCACCGCCGGGCTTCGGGAGCCGCACCGGCGGGGGGTCGCGGTCGTCGTGTCCGCGACGCCGCGCGGTGCGTCTTCACCGGCCGGTGCCGCGAACCGCGGCGGGCCGGATCTCCCCTCGTATCAGCGTCGCTTCCTTCACCTTCGAGCGCCTGAGCACCACGGCACACCCCGCGGTTCGGCCGGAGCGGACCGGCCGCCGCCCGGGTCTGCCGGACCCGTCATCTCCCCAAAGCCCCCGCGCGTGGACCCTCCTCCGGCGGCGGCCGCCCCCGTTTCGCCGACGGGCGCGGCGGCCTGCCCGCCGGAGCACGCGCGGGCCCTTCATGACTAGGAGTCAGGTACATGGAGCGTCCCTTCCCCACCGTGGCCGTCGTCGGCCTCGGCACGATGGGTGCCGGCGTCGCGGTGGCGGTCGCCAGGAGCGGCCGCCGGGTGATCGGCATCGAGGCCACCGAGGACTCCGCCGCCCGGGCGCTGGCCCGGATCGAGGAGGCGACCGCGCACGCCGTCGACCGGGAGCGGATCACCGCCGAGGAGCGCACCGCGCTGCTGGCCCGGATCTCGGTCGGGCACGCGCTGGCGGCCGCCGCCGAGGCGGACCTGGTGATCGAGGAGGTCCCCGAGCAGCTGGAGCTGAAGCGGGAGGTCTTCGCCGAGCTGGACCGGATCTGCCCGGACGGCACCGTGCTGGCCACCGGCACCACCGCGCTGTCGGTGACCCGGATCGCCGCCGCGACCGCCCGGCCGGAGCGGGTGCTCGGCCTGCACTTCTTCAACCCGGTGCACACCATGAAGCTGGTCGAGGTGGTCCGCACCGTGCTGACCTCCCCGCAGACCGCCGAGGACGCCGCCGCCTTCGCCCGCGACCTGGGCAAGGAGCCGGTGGCGGCCGGCGACCGGGCCGGTTTCGTGGTGAACGGCCTGCTGTTCGCGTACCTGAACCAGGCCGCCGCGATGTACGAGTCCAAGTACGCCTCCCGGGAGGACATCGACGCCGCGATGCGGCTCGGCTGCGGTCTGCCGATGGGCCCGCTGGCGCTGCTCGACCTGATCGGCGTCGACACCGCGCGCACCGTGCTGGAGGCGATGTACGAGCAGTCCCGGGACCGGCTGCACGCGCCCGCGCCGATCCTCGGCCAGCTGGTCTCGGCCGGGCTGCTGGGCCGCAAGTCCGGGCGCGGCTTCTACACCTACGAGGCGCCGGGCTCGTCCAGGGCCGTGGACGCGGCGACCGGGCCGGCCCGGCCGGAGGTGCCCGGCCGTACCGTGCGCACCGTCGGGGTCTGCGGCTCGGGCACGATGGCCACCGGCATCGCCGAGGTGTTCGCCAAGGCCGGGCACCCGGTGCTGCTGGCCGCCCGCAGCCAGGAGAAGGCCGAGCGGGCCAAGGCGCAGCTGGCGAGGTCGCTGGAGCGCTCGGTGGCCAAGGGCCGGCTGACCGGGGAGCAGCGGGACGCCGCGCTGGCGCTGGTCACCCCGGTCGGCCAGTACTCCGAGCTGGCCGAGGTGGACCTGGTGGTCGAGGCGGTCGCCGAGGACCTGGCGGTCAAGCGGGAGCTGTTCGCCACCCTGGACAAGATCGTCCGCCCGGGCGCGGTGCTCGCCACCACCACCTCCTCGCTGCCGGTGATCAGCTGCGCGACCGCCACCTCGCGGCCGCAGGACGTGATCGGCATGCACTTCTTCAACCCGGCCCCGGCGATGAAGCTGGTCGAGGTGGTCTCCACCGTGCTGACCGCCCCGGACGTCACCGCGACGGTGCTGGAGCTGACCGCGAAGGTGCGCAAGCACCCGGTGGAGTGCGGCGACCGGGCCGGCTTCATCGTCAACGCGCTGCTGTTCCCCTACCTGAACGACGCGGTGCGGATGCTCGAGGAGCACTACGCGACGGTGGACGACATCGACACCGCGATGAAGCTGGGCTGCGGCTACCCGATGGGCCCCTTCGAGCTGCTGGACGTGGTCGGCCTGGACGTCTCGCTGACCATCGAGCAGGTGCTGCACCAGGAGTTCCGCGAGCCGGGCCTGGCCGCGGCGCCGCTGCTTGAGCACCTGGTGGCGGCGGGCTGCCTCGGCCGCAAGACCGGCCGCGGCTTCCGCGACCACGCGCGCCGGTGACCACCGCACGGGCCGGGGGCGAGCCGGCGCCGTACGACCCGGAACCGGGATCGGGCGCCGGCTACGGCAACGGCGCCGCGCCGTACGGCTCCGGGGCCGCCGCGCGCCCCGGCTGGGCCCCGGGAGCGGTGTCCGCGCGCTGGCCCAGGCCTGCCGTGACCGGCCCGGTCACGCCGGTGCGCCGGGGAAGGGCGGTGGGCGCACAGCCCGGGCCGTGTAGCGTTCCGGACATGGATCGGGTTCATTCAGCCACTCCTCAGCACTCCGCCGGACCGCGCGGCACCGGCCGGACGGCCGGCCCGTCCGGGGCCGCCGCGTCGGAGGCGGGGCCGGGCAGTCGCCGGGCGGCGGCGCAGCGCCAGCAGATGCGCCAGGACCTGGCCGCGGCGGCGATGGAGCTGTTCGCCTCGCAGGGCTACGAGGAGACCACGGTCGATCAGATCGCCGCGGCCGCCGGGGTGGCCCGGCGCACCTTCTTCCGGTACTTCCGGTCGAAGGAGGAGGCGATCTTCCCCGACCACGACGACACCTTGGTCCGGGTGGCCGACCTGCTGGCCAGCGCCGAGCCGGAGGAGCACCCGCTGGACGTGGTCTGCCGCGGCATCAAGGAGGTGCTGCGGATGTACGCCTCCACCCCGGGGGTGTCGGTCGCGCGGTACCAGCTGATCCGTCAGGTCCCGGCGCTGCGCGAGCGCGAGATCGCCGTGGTGGCCCGGTACGAGCGGCTGTTCACCCGCTACCTGCTGGGCCGGTTCGACACCGGCGAGCCCATCCCGTCGGGCTGGCAGCGCGGCGGCGAGGACGACTCGATGCTGGCCGAGGTGTCGGCGGCGGCGGTCGTCGCGGCGCACAACCACGTGCTGCGGCGCTGGCTGCGGGCCGGCGGCCGGGGTGACGTGGAGGCGCAGCTGGACCACTCCTTCGAGGTGATCCGGCGGACCTTCTGGGCCGCCAGCTCGCCGGGTGCCAGACGCCGGGGTTCGGTGGTGGCACCGGGTGCCACTGGGATGCCAGGGGACGGGGTGGCGGAGAGCGCACTGAGCGCCAGCCCCGGAGGTGAGGTGCTCATCACAATCGCCCGGACGGACGCTCCGCTGGACGTCGTGGTGGACAGCATCCGGGCCGCACTGAGCCGCACCCAGGGCGCCTGAGGTCCGTAAAACAGCAGGTCAGAGGCAGGTCGAGGGGGCGCCGCCGCGGAAACGGGCGGG
>NZ_JBSFGK010000147.1:0-12457 GCF_053596495.1 Kitasatospora sp. NPDC001683 | reverse complement strand
TCCCGGGAGCCGGTGCTGCTCGGCGAGGTCCTCTTCCACGTCCTCGCCGAGCTCGCCCGCCGCACCCCGGACCCGGTCCCCGTCCTCCCGGCCCACTGGATGCTGGGTGAACCTAGCGCCCGAACTCCCGGGCGGCGGTCAATCGGCCGCGGACGGCGGCGTGGACCTCGGCCTCCTCGGCCGGGTCGGCGGCGAGCCTTCGCAGCCGCTCCAGCACACGCGCGTCGCCCGTGGTGGCGACGTGGCGCGCGGCGAGCTCGCGCGTGGACTCCTCACAGTCCCAGAGGCACTCGACCGCGGGCCCCTCGGGGAAGTGCACATCGGTCACGGCGAGCGCCCGGGCGGCGCGACCGCGCAGTTCGGAGGAGGCGGCCTCCCCGTAGATGTGGCGCAGGACCGGGACGGCGTCGGCGGCGGCCAGCCGCCCCGCACCGTCGACCAGCGATCCCAGGCCGGTACCGCTGACCCCGCGCACGGAGATCCAGCGGCGCAGTCCGGCGACCACCAGCGGCGCGTCCTCCGGTTCCCCGGCGTCGGCGAGCAGCCGGACGGCGGTCTCGCCGAGCGCGCTGTCGGCTCCCCCGCTGGCCGGGTCGGCCCAGCGGCGGGCCTGGGCCAGCACCTCGGGGCCGCGCATCCGGCCGAGCAGCTCCAGAGCGGCCCGGACGGTCCGGTCGTCCACGTCAGCTGCGGCGGCCTCGATCAGTTCGAGGGCGGCCGGGTCGCGCTGGTCGACCAGGTAGCGCAGGGCGGCCCGCCGGGCGCCGGGCAGGCCGTCGCGGGCGGCCTCCAGCAGGACCGGGCGGTCCTCGGGCCGGACGACGGCGGTCAGACAGCGGGCGGCCGCGGCGGCGCGGCGGTCCACAGCGTCGGGGCCGGACCGGTCCTCGTCGACGTGCGCCGGCTCGGGGCGGCCCAGGAAGGCGCCGGCGCCGAGGTCGCCCAGCTGCCCCTGGTCGGCCCAGGCCAGCACGTCGGCGGTGGACCAGCCCGGGGTGACGCCGCTGCGGTTGATCTGGCGCTGCCAGAGGTCGAAGGGTGACTGCTCACCGGCGGCGGCCACTCTCGGGTGGTAGGCCGCCCAGAGCCGCCAGGGCCTGGGCTCGTAGGCGTTGCGGATGAACTCGCGCAGCTCGGCGTCGCCCTCGGGGCCCGGCGGGAAGCGGTCCAGCACGGCGGTGCCGAGCAGCAGCAGGCCCCGGTCGTCGTCGCGCAGGGCGAGCTCGTCCAGGGCCCAGGCCCAGTTGGCGCCGGTGGCGGCGTACTCGCGCAGCATCAGCAGCGCGTCGCGCCGGCCGTACGCGGCGAGGTGGCCCAGGACGGAGAGGGCGAGGCCGGTGCGGCTCTCGTCGTCGCTGACGAGGTCCTCGGCGGAGTGGAGGTGGTCCTCGATCCCGTCGAGGGAGGCCTCCAGCTCCATGTAGAGGCGGGCGTAGTAGAGGGAGCGGCTCTCGACCTGCCAGTCGGCCCGCGGATCCCTGGTGACGCACTCCTCCAGCGCGGCGATGGCCTCGGCACGGTCGGCGGCCAGCGCGTGGAGCTGCCCGTCACCGCGGCCTCGCTGCAGGAGGCCTAGGAGGCTGGCACTAGGTGCTATCACTGGCTCGAACATGAGGTCAGCATCCGTTGCGGCGGTCGTAGTGGCAACGGGATTTCCGTCGCCGGGGGTCTCTGGTCGGTACTGCGGTGGGCGCCCGGGCGCCGGAATCACCGAAGGTTACCGCCTCGGATCCCCTTCCGCACACAGGGCGACGAAGGCTGCTGCCACAGTGGCATATGCCAGGGGAATTTTGCCTGCGTTCTGTCCAAATCGCCCACACCGGCACGGGCGCTGTGCGACAGTCTTCTCACCACTCCCGACGCCCCGCGCTGGGGCTACACCGAGCGATGGATCCGCCATGGACATGCCCTTACGCACCGCCCGCCCGCCGGACACCGCCACGGTGGACGGCGCCCCGGCGGGCGACGCGAACGGCAGCACCGACGGCACCACCGGCGGTGGCTCCGACAACGGCACGGAGGGCAGCGTGGACGGCACGGCGCAGGAGCCGTCCGGCCCCTCCCTCGACAGCGGCGGCCACCCCGGCAGCCACGAGCCCGCCGACCGGCCGATCGTCGGCTCGGCCGAGTGGGACCTGCTGACCGACGGCATCCGCTGGAACGCGGAGACCTACCTCCTCCTCGGCTGCGACCCCGGCCACGGCCCGCTCAGCCTCGACCGGCTGCCCGACCGCCTCCCCGAGGCGGACCGGCCGCTGCTGCGCCGGATGATGACCGACGCCCTGGTGCACGGCCGTCCGGCCGCCAGCACCCTGCGGGTCCGCCGCACCGGCGGACGGCACGACAGCGTCGAGTGCGCGGGCGAACCCGTGCTCGGCGCGGACGGCACCGTCACCGCACTGCGCATGCTGCTCCGGCCGGCCCCGTCGGCCTGAGCCCGATCCCGAGCCTGAGCGCGAACCCGGTCCCGGGCGCGATCCCGGTCCCGAGCGCGATCCCGAGCCCGAACCCGCGCCTCGGCCCCCTCCCCGACCGGCTCCCACCGGCCGCCCGTCTCACGACGGCCGCGGCCGGTTCTTGGCGTCCGCCGCCCGCAGCTCCCGGCCGAGCTCCGCCCGCAGCTCGTCCACCACCGGCAGCCCCCGGTACCGCGCGGTCAGCCGGTACATCTCGCGCAGCCGGTCCCAGGTCCGGTGCGAGGAGTTCTGGCCGATCAGGTTCATCACCATCTTGGCCTGGAACGCCGCCGCGTCCGGCTCCCCGGTGATCCACTCCACCGAGGCCAGGGTGATCCGGTCGAACAGCGCCGAGCGCAGCTGCCCGGTGCCCTCCCGCAGGGTGATCACCCGCTCCGCGTGCCGCCGGGCCCGGGGGGCCGCCGCCGGGTCGTGCTCGGCCAGGGTGCGCAGCACCAGCCCCTGCATGCCGCGCAGTTCGGCCTCGTCGAAGACCTGCATCCAGGACGGCGCCGGCTCCGGCGACTCCTCGCTGAACAGGTCCTCCGCCTCGCCGAGCAACCGGTAGGTGTCCTGGGAGTGTCCGATCGAGGCGTGCGCCCAGGCCTCGACGGTGTTGAACATCGCACGCGTTCTGGGCAGCAGCAGCCCGCCGCCCGCCTTGGCCGCCGACATCAGCTCGATCGCGTCGTCGGCCCGGCCCAGGTGCACCATCTGCCGGGCGGCCCGGGAGATCGCCTCGCCGGCCCGCGGCCGGTCACCGGCCTCCTTGGCGGCCTCGGCCGCGATCATGAAGTACCGCTGGGCGGTGGGCTCCAGGCCCACGTCGTGCGACATCCAGCCGGCCAGCACCGCCAGGTTGGCCGCGACCAGCCACAACCGCTGCTCCACCGCCGGTGCGTGGCGGTGGGTCAACAGACCGGCCACCTCGTTGAGTTGACCGACCACCGCCTTGCGCTGGAGCCCGCCGCCGCGGGCCGCGTCCCAGGCCCGGAACACCTGCACCGAGCGCTCCAGCGACTCCACCTCGTCGAGCCCGACCGGGCCCGCGTCGTACACGTCCACCACCGGGCGCGCGCCACCCCCGGTGACCACCTGGCGGGGCCCGGGCACGGAGGCCGCGTACGCGACCGCGTCCCCGCCCAGCCAGCCCTTCAGCGAGTCGGCGATGACCGCCCCGGTCGTGAGCGCGGCTCCGGCGCCCACCAATCCACGTCGGTTCAGCATGAGGTCCATTCCCGTGAACTCGGTGAGGACCGCGGCTGTTCGCTCCGGCGACCATGGCACTGCTGCGGAGGGATCCGCTCCGGACCTGGTGGGCCGGTGTCGTTCCAGACCGAGGTCCTCAGTGGTGACGACACGGCCGAGCCGCTCCGTGAACACGGCTGCCAGCACCCTCGGCACCGGATCGCGCGGGATCTCGCCCTGCTCGATCCACCGCCGTACCCTCGACGTGTCCGTGGACAGCTGCTGCTGCCCCAGCGCGGCACCCCGACGGTTGACCAGCCGCGCCAACTCGCCCTTGGACCATCCGGTCAGGACGAACAGATCGGCGAGTCGGGTGTTGGGTTCCCTGCTCAAATGAAGCCCCCAGGTTCCTCGGCACTTCGAGGCTAGAGGCTCCGGCAAGTGCCAGGCGAGCATTCGCCACCGTTCGCCAGGGCCCGCCAGACTACAAAGCCAGTGCCCGACGGGTGTGTTGTAGGGGTGCGCCACCTCGCCCCTCGGGTCGGGCGGCGTCCCACCAGCGCCGGGGCTGTCCCCCGACCGTGGCACGGGACGCTCCCGGTCCTCACCCGAGGGGGTGGCGCGGCCGGGTGGCGCGGGGGCGCCGGGCACGGCCACGGCAGTCCGGCCGACCGCATTCCCCAGGGTGCGGACGGTCGGAACACCGCCGAACAGGGGTTCCCGACCCCGCGTCCGTGCCCGGCGCCCGCGCTCCACCCACCGACCGAAGCAGGGCCGCCGTCGCGCCAGGAAGCACGCGGCGACGGCCCTCCCGCCCCGCGGGGCGCACCCGCCGACGGACCGGAAGGGACCACCCTCAGCCCATGTACTCCTCAGCGACGACCCCCACGCCGACCGCGACCCGCACCGCGCTGCGCCCCCCCACCGCAGCCACCGGCCGTCCCGGGCCCAAGCAGGTGCCCCCGGCGAGCCGTCCGGTCGCTCCGCGCGGCACCGAGGGCCGGTCCACGGACGCCCGGGTCCCGGCCGGCCGTACCGCGCTGGGGCTGCGCGGCCCCGAGGCCGCCCCGCCGGTCGGCCACCGCCTCCCGCTCGCCCGGCAGGCCGACGGCCAGGTGCTGCGCACCCGGCGGCCCGGCCAGCCGGTCGGACCGGAGCGGATCGATCCGTCGGCGCTGCAGACCCCGGCGGTCCGGGCCGCGCTGGGCAGCGTCGCGCGGATATGTCCCGCGTTCACTCCGCGCCAGGTCCTGCGCGAGGGCAGCCGCCACATCCTGGTGGCGGGCACCATCGGGCGGGCTCCGGTGGTCGCCAAGTGCCTGGCGCCGCAGGCGGTGCGGAGTGAGTACTTCGAGCAGCTGGTGGCCGACTTCCACCACGAGGTCGCGGTCTACCGGGCGTTCGTCCGGCACCGCCCACCGGTGCGGCTGCCCCGGCTGGTCGCGGCCGACCACGACCGCTGCGTGCTCGTCATGGAGCGCGTTCCCGGGCGGCCGGCCGCCCGGGAACGCCACCCGGTCAACGCGCCCACCCCGGGCGAGGTGCGGGCGCTGCTCGGCGCCGTCCGGACGCTGAACCTCTGGCGGCCGCCGAGCGACGTCTTCCAGCCGCGCCTGGACTACCAGTTGGAGATCGCCCGCTACCACTCGGTGGGCCAGCTCACCGACCGGGACGCCGGCGACCTGCGCGGCCTGCTGCACGGCCTGGGCCACACCCCGCTGCAGCTGTGCCACGGCGACGCCCTGCTCAGCAACATGCTGCTGGCGCCGTCCGGCCCGGTGCTGGTCGACTGGGAGCAGGCCGGCTGGTACCTGCCGGGCTACGACCTGGCGGTGCTGTGGAGCGTGCTCTCCGGAGACACCGCGGCCCGCCGCCAGATCAGCCAACTCGCCCAGAGCGGCGGCACGCTGGCCCGGGACGCGTTCCTGGTGAACCTGGTGCTGGTGCTGATGCGCGAGATCCGGCTGTACGACGTGCCGGGCGCCGGCGAGGAGCAGCGGATCATGATCCGCCGGCTCTACGACGACGCCGCGCTGGCCCGCCGGGCCGTCCGGGCCGCGGTCGGCACCCGCTGAACCGCCGGGTCCTGCGGAACTGCCGGATCCGCGGGGGCGGTTGAACCACCGGGGCCGCTACGGCCGGGCGCCGCTTCCCAGCGCGGCCCGGCCGACGGCGTCCAGGACGGCCTCCTCGGCAGCCAGGTGCACCCGGCTGCTCAGCACGTCCCGCAGGTAGCGCTCCAGCGGGTGACGCCGACTCAGCCCCGGGTTCCCGGTGAGCGCGACGGCCTGCTGGACGGCCGCCGTGGCGGCCCGGGTGGCCAGCAGTTGGGCGGGGCCGGTCCGGGCCACGGCGTCCGGATCGCCCCGGTCCACCCGGGGGGCGAGGCCGTGGACCAGTTCCTCGGCGCCGATCAGCTGGGCCTCGATCTCGCCGAGGGCGCAGCGGTAGCGCGGCAGGGTGCCAAGCGGTTCGGTCAGATTGGCCGGAGTGCGCTGGTTCAGGAAGCGGACCAGCCAGGCCGCGGCGGCCCGGGCGACCCCGATCGCCACCGCGGCGAGGGCCAGATCCTGCCAGGCGCGGGCGAGTTCGGCCTCCGCGTGGTCCTCCTGGCCGGGCGTGCGCAGGCCGAGCGCGAGTTCGACCGGAACCCGCACCCCGTCCAGGACGACGTCGTGGCTGGCACTGGCCCGCAGGCCGAGCTGGTCCCAGGTCGGGTCGATCTCGATGCCCTCGCTCTCGCCGCGGACCAGGAACGTCCCGACCCTGGGCTCGGGTTCGTCGGTCCGCGCGGTGACGGCCATCCAGGCCAGTGCCTCGGCGCCGGTGCAGTACGTCTTCCGGCCGGTCAGCAGCCAGCCGTCGTCGTCCCGCCGGGCCACCGTCCCGGGCAGCGCGTCCGGCCGGCCGCCGGGCTCGGCCCGGAGCGTGTTGACCAGTGCGGGCCCGCGCCGGGACTCGGTGAGCAGCCGCCGGTAGCCGGCCGTCGGCCAGCCCGCGCGGCGGGCCTGCTCGGCGTGCTGGAGCAGGGTGAAGGCGGTGACCACGGCCACCGAGGCGTCCCCGCGGCCGAGTTGGGTCAGCACCTGGAGGGTGTCGGCGAGCGTGCCGCCCGGTCCGCCGTACCGCGGGGAGACGGTCAGGGTGAGCAGCCCGGCCTCGTGGACGGCCTCGATGCCCTGGTACGGGAAGGTGGCGTCGCGGTCGTGCTCCTCGGCACGGGCGGCGAGCAGGTCGACCACCCGGGGCAGGCCGGCCAGGGCGGCCTCGACCGCCGAGCGCTCCGGTGCGGGTCCGGGCGCCGGGGCGGGGGCCGTGGGCTTCGCGGGCGACGCGATGTGGCCGGAATCCGACGGTTCGGTTCGGGCACGATTGTTCGGTGAACGATCGTTGGCGGCGGTGGTCGTCATGGACTGGTGCCTCCGGGCGGCAGCGTGGGCTCAGCGAGTGCGGGCGGCACGCCGTACGGGCGCGCGGAACCGGCCGGCGGCCCCGGAGGCCGGCCTCCGACCACCCCCGGGATTGTCGGCGCCGACCCGGTCCGGTGTCGGCCGCCCGCCGCCACGGGGCGAGATCCCCCCTCAGCGGCCCGGACAGACCGCGCTGGCGGTCCGGCGCAGGTCCAGATGCCTGCGGCGGGTCAACAGCGGGAGACGGCACGGCATGTCCGCGACTGTACGAACCGGTGATCGATACCGTCAAGCAGCGTCCGGGCCCCGGGCGGGCCCGGTCAGCCCTGCTGGAACATGTCGGCCGGGAGCGGCTTCAGCAGCTGGTACAGGTCGTCCGAAATCGGTCGGTCCCAGGACGCGATGGTGACCAGCACGCCGTCGCTGCGGTCGAACTGGGCGCAGAACACTCGCTCCTCGCTGACCTTGACCTTCTTCACGATCAGCAGGTCGTCCCCGAGCATGACCGGGAAGTCCTCGGCCGAGACGAACTCGACCGGCTCGTCGTTCTCCAACGCCGCGAGCAGCTGCCGCACCTCGAAGGGCACCTCGTCGCCGGTCTCCCGGGCGGGTGAGCCCTCGGGGAGGTTGCCGATGAACATCGCCGGGCCTCTGCCGCCGAACAGGTCGTAGCGCAGGAAAATGCCCTGGCAGGAGCCGTCCGGGCCGGTCATCATGGCCGCACCGAAGTCGCCGGGCCAGTCGCCCGGGTCCATCGCGAGCACGTCGAAGTCCGGGCCGGCGGGCTGTCCGGAGCGACGGCGGAGAAAAGACATGGGAACATCGTACGTGTCCGGCACACCACACCCGCGAGGCGGGTGGGACACCGACGGGGGTCGGGCGGGAGGTCGACGCTCAGAGACCAATGTTGACTCTGAGCAACCGTCCGGGCTACGTTCGGTTCAGCACGACAGCCGTTCTGGGTCTCACCCTCCGGGGGGACGGCATGTCGCAACGCGGCCCTACACGCGTTTCCCTCACTGTGCACTTGTCATGCCGAACTGCCGAGCACCCAGCTTCGTCATCGCACACACCACAACACACAAGCCAACAGTTCCATCGCAGTTCCATGCACCAAGAGACCAGATCCGCGGGGCCCCGGCCCGTCGCTCCCGTGGATCTGCTCGGGACGCCGCCGCGTGGGGGCGTGCGGGTCCCGAGCAAAAGGTGCCGTTGTCCGAGTCGCTCTCGGCTTCGGCGCCAGCCTCCCGGCGACTGCCGGCCCCTCGTGGGCCGGGACCGGCCGACGCACCCCGGTGCGCAGGGGATGACTGGGAGGCATGGCCTGGCTGCTGCCGGGCCGCACAGCAGGCGCCGTGTCTGGCCGCGTGGGGGCGGTGGGCACGGCGTCTGCCTGTGCTCATACTCAGCTGCGTTTGTCTAACAGTCAACAGAAATTCTGACGGGACACGCTCAAAAGATCATCAGTTGTGATGTTCGGTACCAGAAATCAGCGTCCGAGCTCCCGAACCGTCCCCGAACGACCGGCGGAGCGGCCCGGACGCGGCACGTGTGCCGGCGGCTCGGACCGCTCCGCGGGTGCGCCCGGACGGCGCGGGTGGCTCAGGTGAGGTCGAACTCGCCGTCCCGGGCACCGAGCACGAAGGCCCGCCACTCGGCCGGGGTGAAGACCAGGATCGGCCCGTCCTCCTGTCGGCCGTCCCGCATCCCGATGTACCCGTCCACGAACGCGATCTGGACGTCCCCGACGCCCTGGCTGCTGCACAGCCACTCGGCCCCGGTGAAGTCCACCTTCGGCTTCCCGTTCGGCGCGAGCTCCGGCTTCGCCCCGACCGCACCGGCGTCCAGCCCGGTGTCCGTACCGCTGTTCACTGCCACTGACCGATCTCCTCCCGACGGCGTTCCACGATCAGCCTAACCACACCTCCCGGCCCCGGTCAGCGGGTTGACGAGGACTCTGCCGGACCGGGGAGGAGGGCCGGCGGAGGAGCGGTCGGGGCGCGGTGGGGCGTGTCCCGACCGGCGGGGCCCCGGGCAGCTGCCAGAGTGCTGCCAGGACGCGTACGGACCCGCCCGCCGGGCAGGGATCGGCCGGCGGTTCGGTACGGGCCGCTCGACGGTTCGGTACGGGCCCCGGGCCGCCGCCGCGCCGCTCGCACCGCCCCGCACGCCGACGGTCCGCCCGCGACCCGTCCAGGACCCCCTCGCGCCCCGTTCACGACCCCGCCCACCACCCGACCACGACCCCGCCTTAGGGAGCAGCCGATGAGCCGCCGGGACGGCACCCGCGCCGACGTCATCCCCATCTCCGACGCCCCCTCGGCCCATCCGCCGGCGCCCCGCGCCCCGCTCTCGCCCACCCCGCTGCCCCGGCCCACCCCGGCCCGGACCGCCTTGCACGGCCGGGTCGGGATCGTCCTGGTCTCGCACAGCCAGGAACTGGCCACCGCCGTGCGCTCCCTGGCGCTCACCCTGACCGGATCCGACTCCCCCGCGCCGGTCGCCGCGACGGGCGGGGACCCGGCCGACGGGCCGGGCATCAGCGCGGTGCTGGTGGCCGCCGCCACCCGGCGGGTCGACCAGGGCCACGGCGTGGTGGTGCTCGCGGACCTCGGCGGCGCGGTCACCACCGTGCGGGCCCTGCTGTCGGAGGCCGACGAGCACGGCCTGCCGTTCCCGGTCCGCTTCGCGAACGCGCCCTTCGTGGAGGGCGCGGTGGCCGCCACGGCGACCGCCACGGCGGGCGGGGACCTGGCGGCAGTACTGGATGCGGCGGAGGAGGCCTACCGGCAGCAGAAGGACTGACCGTCGTGGGGCTCCCTACGGGTGCTCGCGGCCGTCCCAGGTGAAGACCGCCGGGCCGCGGCACTCGAGCGCGTGGCGCAGCCGGTCGTGCTCGAAGTCGAGCATCGGCGGCAGTTCGTCCAGTGCGAACCAGCCCACCTCCAACGACTCGTCGTCGTTCACCCGGGCCTCGCCGCCGACCGCCCGGCAGCGGAAGGTCAGCACCAGGTACTCCGTCACATCGCCGTTCGGGTAGGTGACCGGCGGCGTGACGGTGGCCGAGGCGAGCAGCTCGGGCACGACCACCACACCGGTCTCCTCCAGGCACTCGCGCACCACGCCGTCGGCCGGCTGCTCGCCGGGGTCGAGGATGCCGCCGATCGACGCCCAGCGCCCGTCGTCGACCCGGCGGGCGAGCAGCACCCGGTCCCGGTCGTCCACCACGACGGCGGCGACGGCGCTCAGCCAGAGCGGACGGGTGCCCACGAGGGAGCGGAGCTCGAGGAGGAAGGGGGGTATCGCCATGGGGCGCAGCCTATCGAGCCGTCTGGTGCCGCTCGAGAACCCATTCACAGTAAAGAGGGATGAAGTCGTTGTCCGGAAATGGTGAAAGAAGAGCGCGAGAGATTGTCGGATGAGATGGCATTCGGTCGTTCTGGCCAATTTCGTTCGATCTGTTGATCAATCGCACTGGCGCGGGCGACTCGGTGCGCGGAAAATTGTCGGGTCACCGTCAGAGTGCGGCGCCCCGCCGGCGAAGCACCCCGAAAACGATCCGGCCGAGCAGCAGCACGCCCGTCGCCAGGCAGCCGGCCACCGCCATCGCCCAGGCCGGACCGTCACTGTCCGGAACGATCACGGCCACGACGATGCCCAGCGCGAGGCAGGCCAGGCCCGCCACGGCCAGCGGAATCCGGTGGGTGACCAGGGCTCCACCGCTGCACGCGCGTCCCCAGCGGGTCGCACCGTGCAGATGGAAGGGATCACGGTCCGCATCTGCCATGAGCCCAAGGTACCCCGGGCCGGCCCGGGCGGCAGCCCGCAGGAAGTGACGGCCCGAACACGCTGTGCAACTGCCCGTCCGGGGTGCTCCTGGCCTGCGGACGCGTGTGCGTGCTCCACAATCAGTCCACGAAAAATCCTCGTCCCCCCGGTACAACCATCCGTCCGGTGCAGCGGTCTCAATGGCATCGAGTGATCCAGGAGCCGTTCACGGGACGGGTGAGAACCCCCCACCGAGAACCGGAATACCCAGGGGGCGGAGCCGCCGCCCCCTGGAGTCGGAGGCCGGGCTCCATCCTCCGGCGGTACCGCCACGCCGCTCGGCGACCAAGGGGGAACCGTTGCCGCAGACCCAATCCACCCCGTCGACCTCCACAGCCCGCGCCAGGCCCGTACCCGGCGTGCGGGCCCTGCCGCCGCCCACCGGCTGCGCCGCCGACCACCACGGCGCCGGCCGGACCCGACCGGCCGTCGAGGCCAAGTGCTTCGAGGCCTCGCGCTTCGAGGCGAGGCCTGTCGGCGCGAGGCCGGTCGACGCGGGGCACGTCGACACGGGGCACGTCGACGCGAAGCAGATCGGGACGGAACAGCAGGACGCGCGGGGCGAATGGCTGCGGTTCGCCCCCGTACAACCATTGTTCCGGGCCCGGGCCGCCCAGCGACTCGCCGTCCTCGCCTACCACGGGGTGACCGACCACCGCTCCTTCGGCGCCCAGCTCGACCGACTGCGAAGGCTCGCCACCCCGGTCTCGCTGGAGGCCGTCCTCCAGGCCGTCACCGAGCGGCGGCCGCTGCCGCCGCGCAGCGTGCTGGTCACCTTCGACGACGCCGACCGGAGCGTCCTCACCCACGCCCTGCCCGCCCTCGACGCGCGCGGCATCCCCGCGACCGCCTTCGTCATCTCCGAACTCATCGGCACCGAGCGCCCCTTCTGGTGGCACGAGGCCGACTTCCTCGCCCGCCACGGCGGCCGCGCCCGCTCACTCGACTGCGGCCACCCCTCCCAGCTGCTCCCCCGGCTCAAGGCCATGCCCGACCCGGACCGCCGTCGCAGCCTGCACGAACTGCGGGTCAGCGCCGACCGCCGGCCACCCCGCCAGGAACAGCTCACCCCCGCCGACCTGCTCGCACTGCGGGACGGCGGCGTCGCCATCGGCAACCACACCCAGGGGCACCCGTGCCTCGGCCGCTGCGACGACGCCACCGTCCGCGCCGAGATCACCGGCGCCCACGAAGCCCTCACCCACTGGCTCGGCGAACGCCCGATCGCCTTCGCCTACCCCGACGGCGGCCACGACCCCCGCGCCGAAACCGTTCTTCAGGAGCTCGGCTACCGCCTCGGCTTCCTCTCCGACCACCGCCTCGGCCCCCGTCTCCCCACCCACCCCCTCCAGATCAGCCGCCTCCAGGTCGACTCCACCACCAGCACCCGCCGCTTCGACACCATCCTCTCCGGCCTCGAACCCGCCTACCGCCGCTGGCGCCGCCAAGCAGTCGCCTGACGGCTGCCGCCGCCGTGGGAAGTCGACCGGCTCGACTTCCGCCGGCCGCCGATCGGGTCGGTCGGCTCCTCCGGCTCGGCCGCCCCGGTCAGGATGGCGACGAGCTGGCGCAGGC
>NZ_JBSFGK010000146.1:0-12542 GCF_053596495.1 Kitasatospora sp. NPDC001683 | reverse complement strand
GGCGCTCCCTCGCTCCTGCGTCGCTCCCTCGCTTCTCCCTTTCGGCACCGGCGCGCCCCTTCGGCTCGGGGCGGGGATTCGCCCGCTCGCCGGCCGAAGGGGCTCGGGGCGGGGCCCTCGCCCGCTCGCCGGCCGAAGGGGCTCGGGGCGGGGATTCGCCCGCTCGCCGGACTGGGGCGCTCGGGGCGGGTCCACCCCGACCACGCTGAACAGGGGCAGAGCGGTCGGGAAGGGCCCCACGCGATAGCCTGGACGTCGATTGACGGGGCCGCGTCCGGGACGGGCGGGGCGCCCACCAGCGCCCGGGGGCGCCCCGGGCGGCCGACGAAGCGAGGGGTAGCCCAGCCGTGCGCATTGCCAGGTTTTCCGTCCGGGAAGGGAGCCCTGCCGCCGGCAGCGTCTCCTTCGGCGTGGTCGAGGGGGACCCTTCCCAGCCCGACTCGCTGGTCGTCCACGAGCTGGCCGGCCACCCGTTCGGCCAGCCCCAGCCCACCGGCGAGAGCTACCGCTTCCAGGACGTCCGGCTGCTCAGCCCGATGCTCCCGAACAAGATCGTGGCGGTCGGCCGCAACTACGCGGCCCACGCGGCCGAGCTGGGCAACGACGTCCCGGACGTCCCGCTGACCTTCTTCAAGCCGTCCACCTCGGTGATCGGCCCGACCGAGAACATCGCGTACCCGCCGTTCTCCTCGGACGTCCACCACGAGGCCGAACTCGCCGTGGTGATCGGCCGGATGTGCCGCGAGGTGCCGCTGGACCGGGTGCCCGAGGTGATCCTCGGCTACACCTGCGCCAACGACGTCACCGCCCGGGACGCCCAGCAGCGCGAGGGCCAGTGGGCCCGGGCCAAGGGTTTCGACACCGCCTGCCCGCTGGGGCCGTGGATCGAGACCGACCTCGACCCGAGCGACCTCGCCATCACCTGCACGGTCAACGGCGAGCTCCGCCAGACCGGTCGCACCTCCCTGATGATCCGCTCGGTCGCCGAGCTGGTCGTCCACATCTCCGAGGCCATGACGCTGCTGCCCGGCGACGTCATCCTCACCGGCACGCCCGCAGGGGTGGGCCCGCTCAACGTCGGCGACGAGGTCGCCGTCTCCATCGAAGGCATCGGCACTCTCACCAACAAGGTGATCAAGCGTGGCTAACACTGACCCGGCCGTCCGGGTTCGCTTCTGTCCCTCTCCGACCGGCAACCCCCACGTGGGCCTGGTCCGCACCGCCCTCTTCAACTGGGCCTACGCCCGCCACAACGGCGGCAAGCTGGTCTTCCGGATCGAGGACACCGACGCGGCCCGCGACTCCGAGGAGTCGTACGAGCAGCTGCTCGACGCGATGCGCTGGCTCGGCTTCGACTGGGACGAGGGCCCGGAGGTCGGCGGCCCGCACGAGCCGTACCGCCAGTCGCAGCGGATGGACGTCTACGCGGACGTCGCCCGCCGCCTGCACGAGGCCGGGCACGCCTACTACTGCTACTGCAGCACCGAGGAACTGGACGCCCGCCGCGAGGCCGCCCGCGCGGCCGGCAAGCCCTCCGGCTACGACGGCCACTGCCGGAACCTGACGGACGACCAGGTCGCCGTCTACAAGCTGGAGAAGCGCGAGCCGATCCTGCGCTTCCGGATGCCCGACAAGACCATCGCGTTCGACGACCTGGTCCGCGGCACGCTCAGCTTCGAGCCGGAGAACGTGCCGGACTACGGCATCGTCCGGGCCAACGGCGCCCCGCTGTACACCCTGGTCAACCCGGTCGACGACGCCCTGATGGGCATCACCCACGTGCTGCGCGGCGAGGACCTGCTGTCCTCCACCCCGCGCCAGATCGCGCTGTACGAGGCGCTCGCCGAGATCGGCGTCGGCACCGGCGCCACCCCGCGCTTCGGCCACCTGCCGTACGTGATGGGCGAGGGCAACAAGAAGCTCTCCAAGCGCGACCCGCAGGCCTCGCTCAACCTCTACCGCGAGCGCGGCTTCATCCGCGAGGGCCTGCTCAACTACCTGTCCCTGCTGGGCTGGTCGCTGGCCGACGACCGCGACATCTTCGACATGGACGAGCTGATCGCGGCCTTCGACATCGCGAAGGTGAACTCCAACCCGGCCCGCTTCGACCTCAAGAAGTGCGAGGCGATCAACGCCGAGCACGTCCGCAAGCTGGCCCCGGAGGACTTCGTCCGCCGCCTGGTGCCGTACCTCCAGGCCCCCGGCCTGCTGCCGGCCGAGCCCACCGCCGAGCAGCTGGACCTGCTCGCCAAGGTGGCGCCGCTCACCCAGGAGCGGATGGTCGTGCTGAGCGAGATCGTCAACATGGCCGGTTTCCTGTTCGTCGACCCGGCCGACTTCACCGTGGACCCGGACGACGCCGCCAAGGCGCTGACCGCGGACGCCCGCCCGGTGCTGGAGGCCAGCATCAAGGCGCTGGAGGAGCTCGCGGACTTCACCCCGGAGCCGATCCAGGCCGCGCTGCGCGAGGCGCTGGTGGACGGGCTGGGCATCAAGCCCAAGTTCGCCTTCACGCCGCTGCGGGTGGCCGTCACGGGCCGCCGGGTCTCGCCGCCGCTGTTCGAGTCGATGGAGCTGCTCGGCCGCCCCGAGACGCTGCGTCGCCTGCGCTCCGCCCTGGACGCCCTGCCGGCCGCCTGAACCGGCCGCTGAGCGCCTCCTGAGCAGCCCGCGGGCCCGGCCTGGTGCCGGGCCCGCGGCGCACCCGGAGGTCATCCGACGGCCTCCCGGCCGCTGCCTGCGGTTATCGATTTTGGAGCCAGGGCAGACGTCGGGTAATGTTCTTTCTGCGCCGCCCGGGAGGGAACGGACGAGGGAGCGAAAGCCCCTCGGAACGGGACCGACCGAGAGGCGCAACGCCTGAGAAGGCCCCGCTGGGGCCCAACTCCGGTGGGGTATGGTGTAATTGGCAGCACGACTGATTCTGGTTCAGTTAGTCTAGGTTCGAGTCCTGGTACCCCAGCGCTGTACGGTCGGTAACGGTCGCACCGCAGGACAAATGAAGATCCAAGCCCCCGTTGTGTAGCGGCCTAGCACGCTGCCCTCTCACGGCAGTAGCGCCGGTTCGAATCCGGTCGGGGGTACTGATCCCGCAAGGGATCACCTGGAAAGCCCCCGTTGTGTAGCGGCCTAGCACGCTGCCCTCTCACGGCAGTAGCGCCGGTTCGAATCCGGTCGGGGGTACTGATCCCGCAAGGGATCGCCAGGAAGCCCCCGTTGTGTAGCGGCCTAGCACGCTGCCCTCTCACGGCAGTAGCGCCGGTTCGAATCCGGTCGGGGGTACTTCAGAGCAGGAAGCCGGTGGGCTCGCCCATCGGCCCTTGCTTTGTGTTGGGGTATGGTGTAATTGGCAGCACGAGTGATTCTGGTTCATTTAGTCTAGGTTCGAGTCCTGGTACCCCAGCCAGAAATTGGAAAGGCCCCGCCCGGCGGGGCCTTTTTCGTTTTCCGCCGACGGAAGAACCCGAAGGGCCCCGCTCGACTCCGAGCGGGCCCTTCGGGTTTTCGGTGGGGGATTTCCGGTGGGGGCCGGGGTGGGTGGGGGAATCGGCCGGATCAGCTCCGGCGCAGCGCCTCGGTGAGCCGGTTCGCGGCCTCGATGATGGCCTGGGCGTGCAGCCGGCCCGGGTGGCGGGTCAGTCGCTCGATCGGGCCGGAGACGGAGACGGCGGCCACCACACGGTTGGAGGGGCCGCGCACGGGAGCGGAGACGGACGCGACGCCCGGCTCCCGCTCGCCGATCGACTGGGCCCAGCCGCGCCGCCGCACGCCGCTCAGCGCGGTGGCGGTGAAGCGGGCGCCCTGGAGGCCGCGGTGGAGCCGCTCGGGCTCCTCCCAGGCCAGCAGGACCTGGGCGGCCGAGCCGGCCTTCATCGGCAGGGTGCTGCCGACCGGGACGGTGTCCCGCAGGCCGGAGAGCCGCTCGGCGGCGGCTACGCAGATCCGCATCTCGCCCTGGCGGCGGTAGAGCTGTGCGCTCTCGCCGGTGACGTCGCGCAGGTGGGTCAGGACCGGGCCCGCGGTGGCGAGCAGCCGGTCCTCGCCCGCCGCGGCGGAGAGTTCGGACAGGCGGGGGCCGAGGATGAAGCGCCCCTGCATGTCCCTGGTGACCAGACGGTGGTGTTCGAGTGCGACGGCGAGCCTGTGGGCCGTGGGGCGCGCCAGACCGGTGGCGGCGACCAGCCCCGCCAACGTGGCGGGGCCCGACTCCAGTGCGCTCAGCACCAGAGCGGCCTTGTCGAGAACGCCGACGCCGCTAGTGTTGTCCATGCCCTAAGACTGCAGTCTCATTCCGCGAGACGCAAGTTCAATCTTCCGGGGAAAGCGCCACTCTGGATGCAGCAGCCCGGGAGACATCCAGGATGGGACCTCGCCAGAGTGTCCGCATCGTGGACAGCGATCCGGCGTGCAGGTCTCGCGAGCGCGCTCCGCACGGGCGCCGCGCGCAGTGACCCCGACGACACGAGAAGGCCGGCAACGCGGCCGGCTGGAGGGAATCCGATGGGACGGACACTCGCAGAGAAGGTCTGGGACGACCACGTCGTGCGGCGCGCGGAGGGCGAGCCCGACCTCCTGTTCATCGACCTGCACCTGCTCCACGAGGTCACCAGCCCGCAGGCCTTCGACGGGCTGCGGCTGGCCGGCCGCAAGGTCCGCCGCACCGATCTGACGATCGCCACCGAGGACCACAACACCCCGACCCTGGACATCGACAAGCCGATCGCCGACCCGGTCTCCCGGGTGCAGTTGGAGACCCTGCGCCGCAACGCGGCCGAGTTCGGCGTCCGGATCCACTCGCTCGGCGACGTCGAGCAGGGCGTGGTGCACGTGGTCGGCCCCCAGCTCGGCCTGACCCAGCCCGGCACCACCGTGGTCTGCGGCGACTCCCACACCTCCACCCACGGTGCCTTCGGCGCGCTGGCGTTCGGCATCGGCACCAGCCAGGTCGAGCACGTGCTGGCCACCCAGACCCTGCCGCTGGCGCCGTTCAAGACGATGGCGATCACCGTCGAGGGCGAACTGCCCGAGGGCGTCACGGCCAAGGACCTGATCCTGGCCGTCATCGCGAAGATCGGCACCGGCGGCGGCCAGGGCTACGTCCTGGAGTACCGCGGTTCGGCGATCCGGAGCCTGTCCATGGAGGCCCGGATGACCGTCTGCAACATGTCCATCGAGGCGGGTGCCCGGGCCGGCATGATCGCCCCCGACGAGACCACCTTCGCGTACCTGGAGGGCCGCCCGCACGCCCCGCAGGGCGCGGACTGGGACGCCGCCGTCGAGTACTGGCGGACCCTGGCCACCGACGAGGACGCGGTCTTCGACCACGAGGTGTTCATCGACGCGAGCGAGCTGACCCCGTTCGTCACCTGGGGCACCAATCCCGGCCAGGGCGCCCCGCTCGGCTCGAACGTCCCCCACCCCGAGGACTTCGCCGACCCGCAGGAGCGCGCGGCCGCCGAGAACGCCTTGAAGTACATGGGCCTTGAGGCCGGCACCCCGCTGCGCGAGGTCGCCGTCGACGCCGTCTTCGTCGGCTCCTGCACCAACGGCCGGATCGAGGACCTGCGCGCCGCCGCCGCCGTCCTGGAGGGCCGCAAGGTCGCCGACGGCGTACGGATGCTGGTCGTCCCCGGCTCCGTCCGGGTCGCCCTGCAGGCCGTCGAGGAGGGCCTGGACCAGGTGTTCACCGCCGCCGGGGCCGAATGGCGGCACGCCGGCTGCTCGATGTGCCTGGGCATGAACCCCGACCAGCTCGCCCCCGGGGAGCGCTGCGCCTCCACCTCGAACCGCAACTTCGAGGGCCGGCAGGGCAAGGGCGGCCGCACCCACCTGGTCTCCCCGCAGGTCGCCGCCGCGACCGCCGTCCTGGGCCGCCTGGCCGCCCCGTCCGACCTGTCCGACCGTTTCGCCGACGTCGCCGTGGAGGCCTGAGCCATGGAGAAGTTCACCACCCACACCGGCCGGGCCGTCCCGCTGCGCCGCAGCAACGTGGACACCGACCAGATCATCCCGGCCCATTGGCTCAAGAAGGTCACCCGAACCGGTTTCGAGGACGGGCTGTTCGAAGCCTGGCGCAAGGACGAGTCGTTCGTCCTCAACCGGCCCGAGCGCCAGGGGGCCACCGTCCTGGTGGCCGGGCCCGAGTTCGGCACCGGCTCCTCCCGCGAGCACGCCGTCTGGGCGCTGCAGAACTACGGCTTCCACGCGGTCATCTCCTCGCGCTTCGCCGACATCTTCCGCGGCAACTCCCTGAAGAACGGCCTGCTGACCGTCGTGCTGCCGCAGGAGGCCGTGGAACGCCTCTGGTCGCTCACCGAGAGTGACCCTTCGGCCGAGATCACCGTTGATCTGGAGAAGCGGGAGGTCCGGGCCGAAGGCGTCACCGAGTCCTTCGAACTGGACGACAACGTCCGGTGGCGGCTGCTCAACGGCCTGGACGACATCAGCATCACCCTGCAGAACGAGGCCGACATCGCCGCCTACGAAGCGACCCGTCCGGCGTTCAAGCCCCGTACTCTGCCGGTCTCCTGAGTTCCCTTCAGAACAAGCATTCTGACGATCCACCGGATGGCCCGTGCTCCCCCTCGGGGGGGCCGGGCCATCCGGTGTTCCGGAGCACGAGTTAGCACCGGGGCCTCCCCGGATTGCCCATTCGGCTTTGCGGAAGAGGGCCCCGCGCAAGTACAACTGCGGGTAGATGGCACAATCAGTACATGCACCGGCACCATGAACCTCCGTACGCGGGCGGCGAACCCGCGTCCGAGGAGTCCATGGGCCGGGGATCCGAACGCCGAATTGACGATCGGCCGGACGTCACCTCCGCAACACCAGCTGAGGCGCCGGACGACCTGGAAGTCGCAGCGCTCTACGCGCTCGTGGCCGAGCGGTTGAAGCAAGCTCACGCCCGCGTGCATGCGCTGAACGTGTCTGTCGATGCAAAGACCGCTCTCACCCGTCAACTGCTCATCGTCACGGAGACCGCCAAGCGCGATCTTCCGGAGGCGGCAAGGCGGTTGAGTCGCTTTGTACATGACCTCGACGAGGGGCACCCGCCGCTCGACTGAGGTCGCGGACGCGCAAATCCATTGCGACACTAGGGTGATTCGCGCGTTTGGTAATTGAAAGTCCGCAGATACATACCTAACGTGCGAAAAGAACGGATGGAATCATCCGGCGCCCGTTTCCGAAGGGGAAGACGTGAACAAGGCTCAGCTTGTCGAAGCGGTGGCCGAGCAGCTGGGCGGTCGCAAGGCTGCCGCAGAGGCCGTCGACGCAGTGCTCGACACCATGGTCCGTGCCGTTGTGGCCGGTGACCGGGTTTCGGTCACCGGTTTCGGCACCTTCGAGAAGGTGGAGCGCTCCGCGCGCTTCGCCCGCAACCCGCAGACCGGCGAGCGGGTCAAGGTCAAGAAGACCTCGGTCCCCCGCTTCCGTCCGGGCCAGGGCTTCAAGGACCTGGTCAGCGGCAGCAAGAAGCTGCCGAAGGAAGGCCCCTCGGTGAAGAAGGCCCCCAAGGGCTCCCTCACCCCGGGCAAGGCCGGTGTCGCCGCGACCCCGGCCGCCAAGCGTGCCGCCACCAAGCGCGCCGCCACCGCTGCCGCCGCCGCCCCGGCCGCCGCCAAGAAGGCCGCCGCCAAGAAGGCGCCCGCCGCCAAGAAGGTCACGGCCGCCGCCGCGAAGAAGGCGGCTCCCGCCAAGAAGGCGACCACCGCCGCCGCCGCCAAGAAGACCACGGCCGCCGCGACCAAGAAGACGGCCGCTGCCGCCAAGAAGGCGACCACCACGGCTGCCGCCAAGAAGACCACGGCCACCGCCAAGAAGGCGACCGCCACGGCCAAGAAGACGGCGCCGGCGAAGAAGACCGCCACCCGCAAGACCACCGCGCGCAAGACCTCTGCCAAGTAAGTCCCGCGCGACTGTCCTCGGACGGCCTTCGGCTCAGAGCCGCGGCACCCCCTTCCGCGAATGCGGAGACCGGGTGGCCGCGGCTCTCTCGATTTCCGGGCGCTCAGTCAGGATTCGACGGCAGCCGTCGGCCGGGCGCGGAACACCGGGGAAACGGCGGGAACCGCGGGAACGGCGGGGCCGGTGAGCGGCGGAGTCAGCGGCCGTCGGCGGGGTCGGGGAAGGTCTGCAGGGTCACGAAGACCACCCGGCGGGCCTCGCCGGTGCCCTCGGTGCGGATCCGCACCCGCTGGCCGGGCCGCAGCAGCCGCAGGCCGCCGGCGTCGAAGGCGGCCGCGTCGAACGGCACCGGGGTCCCGTCGTCGAGCAGCACGGAGCCGGCTCGGGTGGCGGGGTCGAAGGTGAACGCGGTGGCCTGCATGCCAGCAGCATAGCGAGCGGAGGGCGGGGGCCCGCTGGTCAGGAGCGCTCCGGTAGCGGCTCGGGAACGGCTCGGGAGCGGCTCATGCGGTCGAACAGCGTGCTGGTGTACGGGCCGAGGCCGAGGGTCGCGGCCTCGCCGAGGTCGGTGCCGGTGTCGACGTCCCGGCGCACCGACTCCACGTCCGCCAGGCGCAGTTCGAACGCCCCGCCGGCCGCGTGCCGGGCCCGTGAGCCGTCCCCGAAGGCGGGGGAGAGCGGACGGCCGGGGGTGCTGGCGAGCAGGGTGGTGCCCAGGCCGGGGGAGTCGGGCAGGAAGGCCCGGCCGTCCGGCGGCACCGCGCCCAGCACCCGGGCGAGTTCGGCCGGGCGCAGGGCCGGCAGGTCCGCCGAGAGGGCGGCCAGTGGTGCCCGCGGGGCGAGCGCCCGGGCGGCCGAGGCGCCGTGCGCCAGCGCCCGGTTGAGGCCGCCGCCGGGTTCGTCGGCGACCACCACGGCGCCGAGCGCGGCCAGCCGGGCACCGGCGGTGGCGTCCCGGGTGACCACCAGCACGCGGGCGACGCCGGGGGTGGCCAGCGCGGCGGTCACCGTGTCGAGGGCGAAGGACAGCGCCAGCTCGGCCCGGTGCGGCCCGGCGTACGGGGCCAGTCGGCTCTTCGCCAGCGCGAGCGGCTTGAGCGGCAGCACCAGCGACCAGTCGGCGGCGGGCGCGATGGGCGCGACGGGCGCGCTGGGGCGTACGGTGTCCTGGGTCATCGGCGTCATTGTGACGCCGGTCCCGGAGCCCTCGCCAGGCCGCCCGAGCTGTGCGGACGTGCGTTTGATCACGCCCGCCCGGCGGGTTGGCGCGGCCGCTCGACAGTCGGTGAGCAGGCGGGCGACACTGTTCCGCGCCCGTGCGCCGGGCCCCGGTCGCAGCGGTGCGCGGCGCCGGGAGGCTATGACCGCGGCACCCCTCGTGCCGCATCGGATGAGAAGGAGCTGGGGTGGCCCGCCGCTCGTACGCCAAGTTCGGCAACGCCGACTACGGCATCTGGTACCGCTTCGCGGCCGTGCTGGTGAAGCCGGTGACGACCGCCCTGGTGAAGCCCGACTGGCGGGGCTGGGAGCACATTCCGAAGGAAGGCGGCTTCATTGCCGCGGTGAACCACAATTCGATCATCGACCCGGTGATCTACGCGCACTGGCAGTACAACAGCGGGCGTCCGCCGCGGATTCTCGGGAAGTCCTCGCTGTTCTCGATTCCCTTCATCGGATTCATGCTGCGCAAGACCGGACAGATTCCGGTGTTCCGCGAGTCCACCGACGCCGCACAGGCCTTCCGGGCCGCGATCGACGCCGTCAACAACGGCCAGTGCGTGCAGTTCTACCCGGAGGGAACGCTCACCCGGGATCCGGACCTGTGGCCGATGACCGGCAAGAACGGGGTCGCCCGGGTCGCGCTGATGACCGGTGCGCCGGTCATCCCGGTCGCGCACTGGGGCGCCCACGAGATCATCCCGCCGTACGGCCGGGCCGGTTACGGCAAGGGCAAGTTCAACCTGTTCCCGCGGCACCGGGTGACGGTGGCGGCCGGGCCCGCCGTGGACCTGAGCAAGTACCAGGGCCTGGAGCTCACCGCCCAGGTGCTCAACGACGCGACCGAGGACATCATGGCGGCGATCACCGCCGTGCTGGCCGAGGTCCGCGGCGAGCAGCCGCCGGCCGAGCGCTACGACATGCGCAAGGCCGCCCGCGAGCGGGCCGCAGCCGCGCTGGCCGAACGCCGCCGGGCCAAGGGCGGACCGGGCGACAACGACGCCGAGGGGACGGTCCGGTGACCCGCTGCGCCGTGATGGGGACCGGCTCCTGGGGCACCGCGTTCGCGATGGTGCTGGCCGACGCCGGCTGCGAGGTCGTGCTGTGGGCCCGCCGCCAGGAGCTGGTGGACGCCGTCAACACCACCCACGAGAACCCGGACTACCTGCCGGGCGTCCGGCTGCCCGACTCCGTCCGGGCCACCACCGACGCCGCCGAGGCGCTGGCCGGCGCCGACTTCGCGGTGCTCGTGGTGCCCTCGCAGACGTTGCGCGACAACCTGGCCGCCTGGGCGCCGCTGATCGAGCCGCAGACCGTGCTGGTGAGCTTGATGAAGGGCATCGAACTCGGCACCGCCAAGCGGATGAGCGAGGTCATCGACGAGGTCACCAAGGTCGGCCCGGAGCGGGTCGCGGTGGTCAGCGGTCCCAACCTGGCCAAGGAGATCGCCAACCGGCAGCCCGCCGCCAGCGTGGTGGCCTGCACCGACGAGGCGGTCGCCAAGCGGCTCCAGGCGGCCTGCCACACGCCGTACTTCCGGCCGTACACCAACACCGACGTGATCGGCTGCGAACTCGGCGGCGCGGTCAAGAACGTGATCGGCCTGGCCGTCGGCATGGCGGCCGGCATGGGGCTCGGCGACAACACCAAGGCGACGCTGATCACCCGCGGGCTGGCCGAGACCACCCGGCTCGGCGAGGTGCTGGGCGCGGACCCGCACACCTTCGCGGGGCTGGCCGGGATGGGCGACCTGGTCGCCACCTGCTCCTCACCGCTGTCGCGCAACAACACCTTCGGGATGAACCTGGGCCGGGGCATGTCGCTGGCCGAGACCATCGCGGCCACCCGGCAGACCGCGGAGGGCGTCAAGTCCTGCGAGTCGGTGCTGGACCTGGCCCGGCGCAGCGGGGTCGACATGCCGATCGTCGAGGCCGTGGTGGACGTGGTGCACAACGGGCGGCCGACCCAGGAGGCGCTGCAGGCGCTGATGTCGCGCTCGGCCAAGGCGGAGCGCCGCTAGGGCTGCCCCAGGAGCCGGGGCGTTGCGGCGGGGCTCTCCGGCCGTGATGTCCCAAACCCCCCGGGCCGGGCGTTGACTTCCCGGAAACACGTCGCACGGTAGTCTCGAACGCGATATGAGCATCGAACAGTCCTCCCCGAACCCGTCCGCCCCGAAGCCGCGCGTGGCGCTGGTATTCGGCGGGCGCAGCTCCGAGCACGCGATCTCGGTCTCCACCGCGGGCAGCGTTCTCCGGGCGATCGACCGTGACAAGTACGACGTGCTGCCGATCGGCATCACCCACGAGGGCCGCTGGGCGCTGACCAGCGACGAGCCGGCCCGGATGGCGATCACCGACGGCAGGCTGCCGGACGTGGCGCACGTTGCCGAGGCCGTCGACGGGCAGGTCACGCTGCCGGTCTCCCCGGGTAGCCGGGAGGTGCTGCTGAGCGAGCCGGAAAGCGCCCCCAAGGCCCTCGGCGAGGTCGACGTGGTGTTCCCGCTGCTGCACGGGCCGTGGGGCGAGGACGGCACCCTGCAGGGCCTGCTGGAGCTCTCCGGCGTCCCGTACGTCGGCAACGGCGTGCTGGCCAGCGCGGCCGGCATGGACAAGGAGTTCGCCAAGCGGATCCTGGCCTCGCACGGCCTGGGCGTCGGCCACTACACCGTGGTGCGGCCGCGCGAGTGGGAGACCGAGCAGGGCCGCGCCGCCGTGCGCGAGCGGGTCGCCGAGCTCGGCCTGCCGGTGTTCGTGAAGCCCTGCCGGGCCGGCTCCAGCATCGGCATCACCAAGGTCAGGGACCTGGCCGAGCTGGACGCCGCGATCGAGGAGGCCCGCCGGCACGACCCCAAGCTGATCATCGAGGCGGGCGTGTCCGGTCGCGAGATCGAGTGCGGCGTGCTGGAGTTCGAGGACGGCCCGCGGGCCAGCGTCCCGGCCGAGGTGCTGGTCGGCGAGGGCTTCGACTTCTACGACTTCGAGGCCAAGTACATCGACTCCTCGGAGGTGCGGATCCCGGCCGAGCTGACCGACGCGGAGGTCGCGGAGATCCGGCGCCAGGCGGTGGCCGCGTTCGAGGCGTTCGGCTGCGAGGGCCTGGCCCGGGTGGACTTCTTCCTGCTGGAGGACGGCTCCTGGATGATCAACGAGATCAACACCATGCCGGGCTTCACCCCGATCTCCGCCTACCCGAAGATGTGGGAGGCCAGCGGGGTCTCGTACGCGGAGCTGATCGACCGGCTGCTGCAGAGCGCGCTGCGCCGCTCGACCGGGCTGCGGTAGTGCGTCGAGGGGCGGGCCGGGAGACCCCGGCCCGCCTCTGTAACTCGCCCGCTCGCCTCCGGGCCGCTTCGGGCCCGGTGCCGACGGTCGGCGGTCGAGGCCACCGAGCCCGCCGAGCCCACCATCACCTTCGGCGAC
>NZ_JBSFGK010000145.1:0-12693 GCF_053596495.1 Kitasatospora sp. NPDC001683 | reverse complement strand
CCCCACCCACAGAGTCGGCAGTCGGAAAATCATCCAGCCCCCGGAGCGGCCACCCCCGGAACCGCCCCGGCCACCCACCCTCCCGAGAGCCCACCCCACCCACAGAACCCCCCACCCCCACACCCCCCGGAAAACCCAAAAGGCCCGGAGCCTCCCGGCCCCGGGCCCACCCGTCCCCCTCATCCGATCAAGTCCAGCGACCCCGCCAACTGCCCCGTCCCGATCAGGTCGTACCCTCCCGCCAGCACCAGGACCAGCAGCGCCGCCACCGTCACCCCCGTGTAGTGCAGCCGCCCGAACACCCCCCACCAGCCCCGCCGCCAAGCGACCACCGCGCAGACCACCATCAGCAGGGTGAGTCCCGCCGCCGCCAGGTACATCGCCGGCACCACCTGCAGCAGCGGCGAATCCCCCAGGAACAGCGTCTGGTTGAGCGCATTGGAGTCCGAGGTCAGCAGCGCGAAGCACCCCGTCGCCACCACCAGCACCGCCCCGGTCAGCCACCCCAGCAGCCGAGCGGCCGGCTGCCCGGCCCGCCCCGCGCCCCGCGCGGCCCGCACCACCGCCGCCACCCCCCACCCGATCACCGTCAGCGCCAGCAGCGCCAGGCTCCCGAGCGCGATCCGCTGGTGCAGCTCGGGCGCCTGGTACCAGGCCAACGGCTCGTACGCGATGGTCGGGTCACTGTCCGTCAGCATCGAGGTGACCTCCCCGTCCCCGTCCAGCTCGAAGGCGATCCGAGCGGTCCCGCCCACCTGCTGGAAGAGCCCCGGCTGGACCTGCTCCCACTGGGTCTCCCCCGCCGAGGGATCCCGGGTGACCGGCCCGCTCACGACCAGCCGCCCGTCCCGGGCGGCGATGTGCACCGACCCCATCAGCGCCGCCGCCTTGGTCAGGTTCGACTGGCTGACCCGGGTCGACCGGAAGTCCCCGGTGAACTTCGACAGCTCCCCACCCACCACCGCCGGCGAGGCGCCCGCAGCCGGGTAGAAGCGGTCCACGAACGCGTTGAGCACCTGCTGGGTGGTCCACCCTCCGGTGGCGTCCTCCCCGTCGCCGTTCACGGTCACGTACAGCCCGACCCCCTGCGCCGGCAGCAGCGCCAGGTTGCTGTGGAACCCGGGCACGTCCCCGTCCTTCACCAGGAGCTGCCGTCCGTTCCGGTCACGCTGCTCGAGCAGGTACGCCATGCCGGGCATCCGCTGGTCCGGCCCGAAGTGCCGGGCGAGCAGCAGGGCGTCGCCCTCCTGGTCCAGGATCGAACGGCCCTCGATGGCCCCGCCGTTCAGCTGGGCGAGCATCAGCCGCCCCATGTCGTCGACGGTGGTGACGGCGGCCGCACCGGTCGGGGTGAGCGGCCCGTACAGCCCCTTGGTCTCGGTCTGCCCGTCCCCGTCCGGCCGGTAGCCGTGCGCGAGGTCGGCGTCGATGGGGGCCGGGTGCGGCTGGGTGAAGGTGGTGCGGTCCATGCCGAGCGGCCGCAGCACGTGCTGCGCGACGTACTGGTCGAACGGCTGGCCGGAAACCACCTCGACCAGGTAACCGGCCAGCGCGACACCGTAGTTGTCGTACGCGGCGGTCACCCCGGGGGCGCGCACCCGGTCCGGCTGGTGGGCGGCCAGCGCGGCCCCCAGGCCGCCGGTGTGCTGGGGTTCGGCCTCCGCCAGTCCCATGAAGGTGTCGTCGAAGCCGCCGGTGTGGGTCAGCAGGTTCTCCACGGTGACCGGGTGCCCCGGGTAGCTGTCCCTGATCTTGAAGGCGGTCAGGTACCTGTTCACGTCCGCGTGCAGGTCCAACTTCCCCGCCCGGACCTGCTGGAGGACCGCGACGGCGGTGAACACCTTGGCGTCGGAGCCCATGAAGAAGGCCGTCCGGGCCGGGTCGACGGGCTTGCGGTTCGGCACGTCGGAGACGCCGTACCCGCCGGCGAAGACCTGCTGCCCACCGGCCACCACGCTGACCGCCGCGCCGGGGATCTTGTGCTCGGCGAGCAGTTTCGGCACGATCTCGTCGAACAGCCGCTTCACCGAAGCGGGGTCGGGGGGTGCGGCCGAGCCGCCCGTCGCCACCGAACTCCCGTTGCCCATCGATGCGGTGGCCGCGTGGGCCCGGTCCGGAGTGAGCCCGTACAGGAACAGACCGATGGCCGCCAGCACCAGGACCAGTCGCACCCAACCCCGCTTGACCAGCGGCCGGTTCGCCGCTACATGTCGCGTGCTCATACTGAACTCCCGTTCGGAACAAGTGGATTACGGAAGCTCCGGCGCCCTGCGGCGGGCCGCTTCCCGACATCGAGAACACTAGGAGGGATGCCCTCTCCCGGGACATGGCCTCTGGGCGTCGATCGGGGGGTGTACCCAGGTACCACCAACAGGGGTCCAGGGCCCAGTGATCGGAACCGCGGCGGACGGCAATCTGGATGTCGTCAGCAAGCAACGGGTAGGGATACCGGCCGCGAGGCCGTCACGAAAGGGGCCGAGCGGTCATGACCAGCAGCATCACCACGGGAGTTGTGAACAACGTGCAGAACACCGACACCACGACCGGTCGCACCGGCCGCACCGGGCGCAACCCGCTCCGGGCGCTGGGCAACGCCGTCCGGTCCACCCTGCGCGGCCCGGTCCTGGCGGCCCTCGCGGTGCCGCAGCTGCTGCTGCTCACCGCCGCCACGGTCGCCGCCTGCCTGCTGGGCCTCGGCGTCGGCGCGCTGCTGGTGCCGCCCACCGTCCTGGCGATCCGCGGTCTGGCCGGGCTGCGGCGCCGGCTCGCCGCCCGCTGGTCCGGCGTCGAGATCCGCGACCCCTACCAGCCGCTGCCGGACGCCGAACCGGGCTTCCGGGGCGCCTGGAAGCGCTGCCAGGCGATCCTGTCCGACCAGGCCTCCTGGCGCGACCTGCTCTGGCTGCTGGTCGACCCCGTGGTCGGCTTCACGGTGGCGATCATCCCCCTCTCGGTGGTCGCCTACGGCGTCCTGGGCCTGCTGCTGCCCCAGCTCTGGCAGCCGATCGCCGACCACGGCGGCAACACCTGGTACCTGTGGATCCACGTCACCGACTCGGGTGCGGCCGGCACCGCCGCCCTGTTCGGCGTCCCGGTGATGCTGGCCGGCCTGGCCATCGCCCCCGGCGCCCTGCGGGCCCACACCGCGCTCGCCAAGTCCCTGCTCGGCCCGACCGCCCGCGCCGAGGCCCTGGCCGCCGAGCGCAAGGTCGCGCACCTCACCGAGACCCGGCGCGACGCGCTGACCACCCAGGCCGCCGAACTGCGCCGCATCGAGCGGGACCTGCACGACGGTGCGCAGGCCCGGCTGGTGGCCATGGGCATGAACCTGGGCGTCGCCGAGCGGCTGGTCGAGCGGGACCCGGAGGCCGCGAAGCAGCTGCTCGCCGAGACCCGTCAGGCCTCCGCCTCCGCCCTCAACGAGCTGCGTGACCTGGTCCGCGGCATCCACCCGCCGGTGCTGGCCGACCGCGGACTCGCCGACGCCGTCCGGGCGCTGTGCATGGACAGCCCGCTGAACGTCACCGTCTCCGCCGACCTGCCCGGCCGCCCCGAGGCCCCGGTCGAGTCCGCCCTCTACTTCGCCGTCTCCGAGGCCCTCACCAACGCCGCCAAGCACTCCGGCGCCAGCCACGTCGACGTCCAACTCTGGTACGAGAACGGCACGCTGAAGGCCCAGGTCACGGACGACGGCACCGGCGGCGCCGACCCCTCCCGGGGCACCGGACTGCGCGGACTGGAGCGCCGGCTTGCTACCTTCGACGGAGTCCTGGCCGTCCGCAGCCCGCTCGGCGGCCCCACGACCCTGACGATGGAGCTGCCGTGCGAGTTGTACTCGCGGAGGACCTCTTCCTCCTGAGGGACGGTCTGATCCGGATGCTGCAGGCCTACGACTTCGAGGTCGTGGCCGCGGTGGACACCGGACCGGACCTCCTCCAGGCCCTCCTCACCGAACGTCCGGACGTGGCAGTCGTCGACGTACGACTGCCACCGACGTTCACCGACGAGGGCCTGCAGGCGGCTCTGGAGGCGCGCCGGCAGATCCCCGGTCTGCCGGTGCTCGTGCTCTCCCAGTACGTGGAGCAGCTCTACGCCAAGGAGTTGCTGGCCGACGGCAGCGGCGCGATCGGCTACCTGCTGAAGGACCGGGTCTTCGACCCCGACCAGTTCGTCGAGACGGTCCACCGGGTGGCGGCGGGCGGCACCGCGCTGGACCCGCAGGTGATCGCGATGCTGGTCAACAACACCGGCCGCAGCAAGCCGCTGGAGCGCCTGACGCCGCGTGAGCGCGAGGTGCTGGAGCTGATGGCGGAGGGGCGCTCGAACGGGGCGATCGCCGAGCGGATGGTGATCACCGAGCGGGCGGTGAAGAAGCACACCGCCAACATCTTCCTCAAGCTCGACCTGCCGCCCTCCGAGGAGGACCACCGCCGGGTGCTGGCGGTGCTGGCCTTCCTCGAGGTCGCGCCGTCCTGATCCACTACGGCATCCGTCAGGGGGCGGTCTCCCCGGCCACCCAGCGCAGGTAGCCGGGGCTGCCGGACACCACCGGCACGGCGATCACCTCGGGCGTCTCGTACGAGTGCCGCTCGGCCACGAACCCGGCCAGCCGGTCGGCGAGTTCGGCCCGGGTCTTGAGGTCGATCCGCCACTCCTCGGCGTCCTGCACCTCACCCTCCCACCAGTACACCGAGCGGACGGGGTACACCTGTGCGCAGGCCGCCAGCCGCTCCCGCACCACGGCGGCCGCCAGGGCCCGGGCCCGCTCCTCGCTCTCGTGGGTGGTGGTCACCACGACGAAGCCCTGCTCGTTCACTGTCATTCGCCGACCCTAGCCCGGCCCCCGGCCCAACCCCGCACCTCTCGATCCCTGTGCCCTCGCCCTCGCCCTCGCCCCCGACCCCGCGGCCCCGCAAGGGGCGGGGGAACTGCCCGCAGCGGAAGGCCCCGACCCGCACCCGGCCGCCCACAGCCGTCCGGCGCCCTCCGGCCCACCTCCCACAGCTCCTCCGCCCCTCCACTGCCGAGCTCAGCCCTTCCGGGCGGTGTGGACGGTCATCGCCGAGAGGTAGAAGGCGTCCTGGCGGTGCAGGATCCCGGTCGGGGCGTCCTCCTCGATCAGCGCCTCCAGGGTCGCCCGGTCCTCCGGGTCGAGCACCTCGGCGAGCTGCTCGTGACGCCGGACGAGCTGGGTGCGCAGGTACCCGCGGACCGGGCCGGCCAGCGGGGCCGGGTGGTCGACCAGGAAGGTCCGGGTGCCGCTGGGGACCAGCCCGGCCCGCCGCAGCATGGCCGGCCAGTCCTCGATCTCCTCGGTGGCGCCGGGCAGTTCGGCGCGCATGGCGGCGAAGCCGTCCTCGTGCACCGCGTCCAGCCGGGCCTGGAAGCCGGGCCGGCCCAGGCCGAAGTCGCGGGGCAGGTAGCGCGCCGGCAGGCCGCTCTCGGCGACGGCGAGCAGGCCGCCGGGCCGCAGCCGTCCGGCCAGGGCGGTGAGTGCGGCCTGCTGGTCGCCGAGGTGGTGGATCGCGTTGCCGGACCAGATCAAATCGGCCTCGCCGAGCTGGTCGAACTCGGCCGGCAGGTCCGCCTGTTGGGTGCCGAGGCGGCCGCCCGAGCGGGTCCGGGCGCGCTCCAGCAGGGCGGCCGACTGGTCGACGGCGACCACCTCGGCCGCCGGGAAGACCTCCGCGAGCAGCTCGGCGATCACCCCGGGGCCGGCCCCGACGTCGAGCACCCGGCGCACCGGGCCCTCCGCACCGTCGCCGTTCCCGGCGAGGCCGGACAGCCAGCGCCCGGCCTCGGTGACGGCCTCGGCCCGCAGGTCGGCCTCCTGCTCCAGGTGGGCCGCGAGGGCGTCCCAGTCGAGGTCGGCGGCGGGCACCGGCCCGTGCCCGTGGTGCCCGTGCTGGTGCTGGTGCTGGTGTGCGGACATGGTGTTCCCTCTCCGATGGTGGTTCGTTCGATGGTGGTTCGTCCGGCGGCGGTCCGGCGGCGGCCCGCCGGCGGCTTCCCCGCTCAGGCGGGCACGGCTGGCCCGGACGCGCGGCGCAGCGCGACCGCCCGTCCGATCTCCTCGTCCACCAGGTCGCGGTCGAGGGCGAAGGCGGCCGCCGCGCCCATTCCGGCGGCGATGACCACCTGGGCGCGCGGGTCGGCGACGTTGCCGACCGCCCAGACGCCGGGGACGCTGGTGCGGCCGGTCCGGTCGGTGGTGACCCAGCCGTTGTCGTCCCGCTCGCAGTCCAGGCCGAACAACAGCGCGTCCCGGGGCACCGGCCGCGGGAAGACGAACACCGCCTCGCGGGTGACCACCTGCCCGGTGTCGAGCTCGACGCCGCGCAGCCGCCCGTCGTCGGTCACCAGCCGGACGATCCGGCCCTCGATCACCGGTACGCCGCGTGCCGCGAGCCGCTCGTGGTCGGCCGAGGTCAGCTGGAGGGTGTGGGCGAGCAGCACCACGTCGGCCGACCACTGCCGCAGCAGCAGCGCCTGGTTGACCGCACCGGGGCCGGTGCCGAGCACCCCGAGCGGCCGGTCGCGGACCTCCCAGCCGTGGCAGTACGGGCAGTGCAGCACGTCCCGGCCCCAGCGCTCGGCGAGGCCTGGCAGGTCCGGCAGCCCGTCCCGCAGTCCGGTGGCGACGACCACCCGGCGCGCGTGCAGCACCGGTCCGCCCGCCAGGTGGACGACGAAGCCGAATTCGGCGGGCTCGGCGTTCTCGACGTGCTCGACCCGTCCGTCGATCAGGTCCACCCCGTACCGGGCGACCTCCTCCCGCCCGACCGCCAGCAGCGCGGCCGGCGGCATGCCGTCCCGGCTCAGGAAGCCCTGCATGCGGGCGGCGGGGGCGTTGCGCGGCTCACCCGCGTCCACCACCGCGACCCGCCGCCGGGCCCGGCCGAGCACCAGGGCGGCGTTCAGTCCCGCCGCGCCCGCGCCGATCACCACCGCGTCGTAGCGCTCCGCCGTGTTCGTCTCGCTCATCGTCGCTCACCTCCACCGCCAGGCTGCGACCGACCATCCCGTATCGGCAAGCTTTGTTGCCACCTCAGCAAACACCTTCATTTTCGGTCCGCCGCCAGTACGAGCGGGCGGCCACCGCCAGCGCCACCCCGTACCCGGCGAAGGCACAGGCCCCGACCCAGGCCACCTGCAGCGCCTGCTCGGGCGTGGCGAACTCACCCGTCCGGATGCCGATCACCCCGGCCGAGCACAGCGCCAGGTAGCCGATCCCGACCAGCCCGTACGGCGCCAGCGTGGCCGCGCCGATCAGCGCCGGGGTGAGCGGCAGCCAGCGCGGGACGGCACGGCCGCGCAGCGGCAGGGTCCAGCGCGGGAACACCTGGCCCCACGGCCGCACCAACCCCCACAGCAGGAACACCCCGATCGCCGCGAGCAGCACCGTGCCGTCCAGCCCCCAGCGCTCCAGCGCGAGCCAGAGCCCGGAGGAGCCGTTGCGCACGTAGCCGGCGTACATCCGGTCGCCGCTGATCCCGGCGAAGCTGCCGCCGAACGCCCAGATCAGCTTCATCGCCACGTACGGCAGGAAGGCCAGGCTCCCGGCCCAGGCGGCGAGTTGGACGGCCGCCGGGGCCGCCGAGGGCGCCGGGCGGGCGGTCGCCGTCCCGGTCCCCGTCCGCTCCGCGCGCGGCCGCCGGGCCCGGGCGGTCCCGGCCAGCAGCAGCGCCCCCACCGCCGCCAGCGCCTTGTGCACGGCATCGGGGACGCTGTCCACGGCCTGCCCGAACAGCAGCGTCACCACGTCCATCAACAGGCTCCAGGACGCCACCCCGGCGAGCCCGCACAGCAGCCACAACACCCCGGTCAGCCACCGCACCGGCCCCAGCCACACCGCCGCCCACCCGGCCGCGACCGCCGCCAGCCCCACCCCGGCGGCCGCCCACCCCGTCCAGGCGGCGCCCCACAGTGCCGTCCCGCTCAGCCCGCAGCCCAGCCCGAACCCGGCGTAGCCGACGCCCCAGCCGACCACCGCCCACCCGTCCCGCACCCACTCGCGCTTCACCATGGCCCCAGGCTCGCCCGCGCCGCCCGGCCCCGGCCTCCGCCCGCGTGCTGATCCGGCTCCCCCGCCGGGGGGATTCCGGCCGCCCCTTGCCTTGGAGCGCACTCCAACTCCTAGCCTCTGAGCCATCACCGCAGCACCGACCCACCAACCTGGGGAGTACGACCATGCGTTACCGCGTCCTCGGCGGCACCGGCATCGAAGTGAGCGCCTACTGCCTCGGCACGATGATGTTCGGCGCCATCGGCAACCCCGACCACGACGACTGCGCCCGGATCATCAACACCGCGCTCGACCGGGGCATCAACTTCGTCGACACCGCCGACATCTACTCGGCCGGCGAGTCCGAGGAGATCGTCGGCAGGACGCTGGCAGCCCGCGGCGACCGGGACGAGATCGTGCTCGCCACCAAGGCGCACTTCCCGATGGGCGAGGGCCGGGCCCGCGGCGGCAACTCGCGGCGCTGGATCGTCCGCGCGGTGGAGGAGAGCCTGCGCCGGCTGCGCACCGACCGGATCGACCTCTACCAGATCCACCGGCCGGACCACACCACGGACATCGAGGAGACCCTCGCCGTGCTGGGCGACCTGGTCCGGGCCGGCAAGATCCTCTCCTTCGGCTGCTCGACCTTCCCCGCCGAGCAGATCGTGGACGCCCACCACGTCGCCGAGCGCCGCGCCCTGCCGCGCTTCCGCACCGAGCAGCCGCCCTACTCGCTGCTCGCCCGCGGCATCGAGCGGGACGTGCTGCCGGTGGTGCAGCAGCTCGGCATGGGTGCGCTGACCTGGGGACCGCTGGCCGGCGGCTTCCTCACCGGCCGTTACCGCAAGGGCGATCCGATCGACCTCACCCAGGGCCGCGCCGCCATCAACCCCGGCCGCTTCGACCCGACGCTGCCCACCACGGTCGCCAAGCTGGACGCCGTCGAGGCCTTCACCGAGCTCGCCGACGGCCTCGGCCGCACCCTGCCCGAGCTGGCCACCGCCTTCCCGCTGGCCCACCCGGCCGTCACCTCGGTGATCATCGGCCCGCGCACCATGGACCAGCTCGAATCCGCCCTCAAGGCCGCCGACCTGGTCCTGGACGACACCACCCTGGACCGGATCGACGCCATCGTCCCGCCCGGCACCAACCTCTACCAGGCCGACGGCGCCTGGCAGCCCCCGTCCCTCACCACCCCCGCCCTCCGCCGCCGCCCGACGGCCGACCGCTCGGCGGGCTGACCGAGGCCGGACATCGAAACACTGCTACACGGCGCATTACGGCACACCCAATGGCCGCATGAAGACCATCACGCAGCGCGAACTCGCGGCGCGGTCCGAGGCCGTACTCGACGACGTCCGAAGCCGGCGAGGTCTACCACATCACCCGCAACGGCACCGAGATCGCCGAGGTCCGTCCAATCAGCGGTCGCCGTCGATTCGTTCCCGTCGAAGAGCTCCAGCGGAAGTGGCGGAACGCACCCGCCGTCGACGCGGCACAGATGCGCGCCGAAGCCGATGCCTTCTACGGCGACGAGGACCGGATCGGCGGCGACGACCCGTGGGAGCAGTCCTGACCGGACACGCGGGCAGCGCGACACCTGCGTCGTCATCGACCTCCCGCAGATCGACCCGCGACTCCCACCGGTCGATGCGGCGCTGTCCCGCGCGCTGGCCGAACTCGCCCAGGGCGTAGCCACGGCGAAGGACCCGGTGCAGATGCTGGTCCGGGCCCAGCGACGCGCGGACGTCGAGGCCGAGTTCGCCGCCCGGCCGTTCGACCGGGAGGCAGCTCGACGTTTCGGCACACTGGTCGCGCTCACGATCCAGGCCCAGCGGGACCCCCGCCCGCGCCGCACGGACCTGATGATCGCGGCCACGGCTGCCGCTCACGGCCTGCCGCTGTACACCCGGAACGGAGCCGCCTTCGCCGGCCTCGAACAGGGCGTCGAGATCATTACGGTCTAGGCCGACCGCCCGCCGACGCGGCCGGCGGTCGCACCGCGTCCGACTCACCCCCTCGGGGCGGCGAAGGAGTGGACGAGGACCGTACGGCCGGACGCCCAGCGCTGTTCGCCGCTGCCGAGCGAGGTCCAGCCGAGGCGGCGGTAGAGGGCCACGGCGGCGGTGTCGGTGGCGAGCACGTCGAGCACGGGGTGCAGCCCGAGCGCCCGCGCGTGCGCCACGGCGCGTGCCAGCAGCCGGGCGCCGACGGCCCGCCCGCGCGCCGCCGGGGCGACGTACAACCGGCCGATCACGGCGGTGAGTTCCGGGCGTCCACCGGTCCGCAGGCTCCACCGGGCGGGGGCCAGGTCCCCCGGGGTGCTGCGGACGAGCCCGACGTGACCGGCGATCCGGCCGTCCGCCTCGGCGACCCAGGCCCCCAGCAGGCCGTCCGGGGAGAGCCAGGCGGCGGGCCGTTCGGGCCACTCGGCGGGGTAGCCGTCGGTGGCGTGGACGTCGGCCAGGGCCCGGACGCAGTCGGCGAGGTCGGCGGTGCGGCGCCGACGGACGCCCACCCCCACCCCGGTCTGCCGAGAGCCGGACGCGACGACGTTGGCGCGTTCTTCAAGGTCAGCCATGCCGGTACGTTACCGGCCGCCCCTCACCGCCGCAGCAGGTCGACCACCCCGGTCAGGTCCTCGGCGCCGCTGCCGAGCGCCAGCCGGTGCTCCATCAACCGGAAGTAGGGGGACAGCAGTTCGACGCTCACCCGCTGCTCCCCGGCGGTGCGCAGCAGCGCCTCCTTGCCCGCCACCTGCATCCCCAGGTTGGAGACCACGCCGGTGGTGTAGTCGCCGCTCTCCAGCTGGGCCGCCGTGCGCTCCACCGACCCGGCCATTGCGGTGAGCCAACTCCCCAGCAGCGGCGCCAGATCGCCCGGCTTCACGTCCTCGCCCCGCACCAGCGCGAAGGCGTGCGCGACCCCGGCGAACATCCCGTACATCGCGCTGAGCAGCGCCACGTCGTGCAGCGCCGCGTGCCCGGCGTCCGCGCCGACGTACCGGACCCCGGCCGGGGCGGCCAGCGTCTCCCGGTGCTCCTCGAACAGCTCCGCCGAGCCGCTGTAGAACACGTACGCCCCGGCCGCCGGAACGCCGATCATCGGCGGGACGGCCATGATCCCGCCGTCCAGGTAGCGGGCGCCGCGGGCCTCGGCCCAGGCGGCCCGGTCGCGGGCCTGGCCGGGGGTGCTGGTGACCAGGTTGACCAGGTCACGCCCGGTCAGGTCGACCCCGGCCAGCGCCTCCTCGACCGAGGCGTCGTCCAACAGGCAGACCACCACCAGCCGGCCGACCGCGACGGCCTCGGCGGCGGTGGCCGCCACCACGGCTCCCTCCGCCGCCAGCGGTTCGGCCCGCGCGGCGGAGCGGTTCCAGACGGTCAGCGGGTGCCCGGCCGCGAGCCAGGCCCGGGCCAGCGCGGTCCCCATCGCACCGAGCCCGAGCAGTGCGACGGGAGTCTTCTCGACCTTCTCAACTGTCTTCTGTGCCATGCCGACCAGCCTCGGCGCAGCCCCGTCCGTGATCAAGTACGCACTTCGGAGTGGGTGGTTACCCTGGGGTGAGCAAGGAGGTCGGAAGGGGTGGGCCATGGCGACCGTGCCGAGGCCGGGGGCGTACGTCTGCGGGATCGACGCCGCGATGGACGTGATCGGCGGCAAGTGGAAGGTGCTGATCCTGTGGGCCCTCGGCGGGCGCCCGGTCTGCCGCTTCGGCGAGCTGCGCCGCCTGGTGCCGGGGATCACCGAGAAGGTGCTGGCCGCCCACCTGCGCGAGCTGGAGGCGGACGGCATCGTGCACCGGGAGGCCCACCAGGAGGTACCGCCCCGGGTCGAGTACGCGCTGACCGAGGCGGGACGGCGCCTGAACGCGGCCCTGGCCCCGCTGGGCGCCTGGGGCCGGGAGCACGTCCTCGGTGCGGAGCCGCACCCCTAGCGACCCAGCCCACACCCGCAGCGGCACCGCACCGTTTCAATGGCGCCATGCCGATCACCACCCTGCGCAGCGAGCGCCTCGACCTCCTGCCGCTCGGCCCCGAGCACGCCGACGAACTGGCCGCCGCCCTCGCCGACCCCGCCCTGCATTCCTTCACCGGCGGCCACCCGGCCACCCCCGAAGAGATGCGCGCCCGCTGCGCCCGGCTCGCCGCCGGCTCCCCCGACCCGGCCGTGGCCTGGGGCAACTGGGCCCTGCGGCTGCGCGCGGACGGCGCCCTGACCGGTTACGTCCAGGCCACCGTCCGCCCCGAGGCCGCCGAGGCCGAACTCGCCTGGGTGGTCGGCACCCCCTGGCAGCGCCGTGGCCTGGCCACCGAGGCCGCCCGCACCCTGCTCGCCCACCTCACCGCCACCGGCGTCACCACCGCCATCGCCCACATCCACCCCGACCACGACGCCTCCGCCCGCATCGCCCGCGCCCTCGGCCTCCACCCGACCCCGCACACCGAGGACGGCGAAATCCGCTGGCAGGCCGATCTCTCGCACCCGTAGCCCGGGCCCACGCCGGCCTTCACCTCCACCGGCCGAACACCTCGCCCCCACCCACGACACGCCCCCACCCCCTCACGCCCCCACCCATAGTGGGCGCGCGGACAACGCCTCGCGCGCCCACCCACCTCCCCCCTCCCCCCACCACCCGACCAGGCGAGAGGGACGCGCTGCGGGAGGGGCGGTGGAGGGGGTGGCCC
>NZ_JBSFGK010000144.1:0-12780 GCF_053596495.1 Kitasatospora sp. NPDC001683 | reverse complement strand
GGGATTGAACCAGTGACCCCTACCGTGTCAAGGTAGTGCTCTCCCGCTGAGCTAATCGCGCCTGGTGAGGCGTTCCTGCAGCAGACCCCGAGGGGACCGTTACTGTGCGCGATACTGGGATTGAACCAGTGACCCCTACCGTGTCAAGGTAGTGCTCTCCCGCTGAGCTAATCGCGCCTGGTGTGGCGGTTGTGCAGCAGGCCTCGAAGGGCCTGTTACTGTGCGCGATACTGGGATTGAACCAGTGACCCCTACCGTGTCAAGGTAGTGCTCTCCCGCTGAGCTAATCGCGCCTGGTGAGGCGTTCCTGCAGCAGACCCCGAGGGGTCCGACGTGCGCGATACTGGGATTGAACCAGTGACCCCTACCGTGTCAAGGTAGTGCTCTCCCGCTGAGCTAATCGCGCGGGGAGGTCTCCCGGCAGGACCGGGAGAGCCTCTTGGAGGTGGAGACGGGATTTGAACCCGTGTACACGGCTTTGCAGGCCGTTGCCTCGCCTCTCGGCCACTCCACCAGGCAACACATGAAGAACGATCTTACACTGTTCTCCATCGAGCGGACGACGAGATTCGAACTCGCGACCCTCACCTTGGCAAGGTGATGCTCTACCAACTGAGCCACGTCCGCCTGTCTCCCGGGATCTTCACCGCTTTTCTTCGGCTGCGCTCCCCGGCGACGTGTTGAACTCTAGCGGATTCCCGGGCCAGCTAAAAATCCGTTCCCGCAGCGTGCCGAGGGGATGCCCGCCGGGTGCCGTCCCGTCAGCCCTTCCGGCCGGTCACCGGACCGCCACCTGCGGCGCTCCCGGACGATCAGCGGGCCCGACCGGGGCCGTACCCCCCGACCTACACTTCAGGCACCGCCGCCCCCAGCACGACCGCGCAGGAGAACCGTGTCCGGCCACCCCGACCCCCGCACCCCACTCGCCCGCTTCGGAGGCCGCGTGGCCACCGGACTGCGGGACGTCACCTCGGACCCGGCCGCGCTCGAATCCTCCGGCTACTGGGCCGTCGCCCACGACTTCGAGGGCCGGCTGACCTGCGCCCGCTTCGACGACGTCCGCCCCGCCCCGGCCCCGCCCGCGGGCGCCGGCTGGCGCGGACCGGACGCCGGCAGCTGGCACAGCTCCCTGGACCGCGCCGCCTACACCGCGGGCGTGCGCCGCATCCGCGAGCACATAGCCGCCGGCGAGGTCTACCAGGCCAACCTCTGCCGCGTGCTGTCCGCGCCGCTGCCCGACCCCGACCGCAGCGACATCGACGCGCTCACTGGTCTCCTCGCCCACGGAAACCCGGCCCCCTACGCCGGCACCATCCGGCTGCCCGAGCACGGCGTCGAGATCGCCACCGCCTCCCCCGAGCTCTACCTCCACCGCGCCGGACGCACGGTCTCCTCCGGCCCGATCAAGGGCACCGGCCGCACCGAGAACGACCTCCTCGACAAGGACCACGCCGAGAACGTGATGATCGTCGACCTGGTCCGCAACGACCTCGGCCGGGTCTGCGAGACCGGCAGCGTCACCGTCCCCGACCTCTGCGTCGTCGAGAAGCACCCCGGCCTGGTCCACCTGGTCTCCACCGTCGAGGGCACCCTGCGCGACGGCGCCGGCTGGCCCGAACTGCTCACCGCCACCTTCCCGCCCGGCTCGGTCACCGGCGCCCCCAAGTCCAGTGCGCTGCGGATCATCGACGCCCTGGAGACCGCCCCCCGCGGCCCCTACTGCGGTGCCGTCGGCTGGGTCGACGCCGACCGCGGCGAAGGCGAACTCGCCGTCGGCATCCGCACCTTCTGGCTCGACCGGCAGGACCCGCGGGCACCCGTCCTGCGCTTCGGCACCGGCGCCGGCATCACCTGGGGCTCCGACCCCGAGCGCGAATGGGCGGAGACCGAACTCAAGGCCGCCCGCCTGGTCGCGATAGCGTCGGGCAGCGAGACCGGCGGTCACACCGACAGCGAAACCGGCAGTCACCCCGGCACCGACCACGAGCCGCACCGCGCCTAGGAGCAGCCCTCGATGCACAACCGCACCACGAGCTGGGTCAACGGCACCCTCGTCGACTCCGCCGACGCCGCCGTCTCGGTCCTCGACCACGGCCTCACCACCGGCGACGGCGTCTTCGAGACCATGAAGGCGGTTGACGGCAGGGCCTTCGCGGTCACCCGCCACCTCGACCGGCTCACCCGCTCCGCCCGCGGCCTCGGCCTGCCCGACCCCGACCACGACCTGGTCCGCGAGGCCTGCGCCCAGGTCCTCGCCGCCAACCCGGTGCCGCTCGGCCGCCTGCGCGTCACCTACACCGGCGGCAACGCCCCGCTCGGCTCCGAGCGCGGCACCACCGGCCCCACGCTGGTCGTCGCCCTCGGCGCCATCAACCGTCGTCCCGACGAGACCGCCGTCGCCGTCGTCCCCTGGCGCCGCAACGAGCACAGCGCCGTCGCCGGCCTCAAGACCACCTCCTACGCCGAGAACGTCGTCGCCCTCGCCGCCGCCCACCGCGTCGGCGCCTCCGAGGCCGTGTTCGCCAACACCGCCGGCCGGCTCTGCGAGGGCACCGGCTCCAATGTCTTCGTGGTCATCGGCGGCCGCCTGCTCACCCCCACCCTCTCCTCCGGTTGCCTGGCCGGCATCACCCGGCAGCTGGTCATCGACTGGTGCGGCGCCGAGGAGACCGACCTCCCGCTCAGCGCCCTGCAGGACGCCGAGGAGATCTTCCTGACCTCCACCACCCGCGACGTCCAGGCCGTCACCCGCGTCGACGACCGCGAACTGCCCGGCACCGGCCCGGTCACCGCCAAGGCCATGACGGTCTTCACCGAGCGCAGCGGCGACGACCTCGACCCGTGATCCCCGCCCCGTGAATAATGCTCGGGGCGGGCGGGGAAGGGACCACGACTTGACATCGTCCTTCGGCCGAAGCCGGAGGACTCCGACCTCGCGGGTCGGGCTTTCTGCTTCACAGCCGATTGCCGACCTGGGGCTACCAGCGCAGGGACGGTGTGCCGCCCATCGGTCTTACATCAGCTCCACAGACCTGACTTCCCGCCAGCCCGGCGGTAGGCCAGCCGGCTATTTGCTCCGACTATGCGTGACCAACGTATCACGAACGGTGATCCCTCGCGGTGGGGGATTTGGAGGCATCACATGACCACCACGCTGCGCCCCGAGGGCCCGGAGACACCCACCACGGCCGGCGGCCGCACCAGACGCTGGCGCATCCTGGCCAACGGCCACCAGGTCGGCGCGCTGCGCACCACCTCCGCTCGCCACGGCCACCAACTCTGGGGTGAGATATCGGAGTTGGAGATCACCGAGGGGCGCGGCCGGGGCCGCGGCACATTCGGTGCGCTGGCCGCGGAGGAGGTGCTGCGCAACTGGGGCTGCACCCGGGTGGACGTCGTCGTCCCCGAGTCGGCGCCGATCGCCCGCAGCCTCGCCGCCACCCTGGGCTACACCGAGCGGATGCGGAACCTGGGCAAGAGCCTGACCACCGCGCCGGCCCTGCCCGCCGGCGTCACCGCCCGCCCGATCGCCGCCACGGAGCTCCCGGCCTGGCTCGACCGGGCGGCGGAGAACTACGTCGCCTCGCTCATGGGCTCCGGCCTCAGCGAGGAGCAGGCCCGCGCCAAATCGCGCCTGGACCACCAGAACATGCTCCAGCAGGGCGCCGACACCCCGGGCGTCGCCCTGCGCCGGCTGTACGGCGCCGACGGTGCACCGGAGACGCTCGGCTCGCTCTGGCTGGACCTCCACCTCCGCGACCTGCCGGACGGCACCCCGCTCGCCTGGGTCATGGTGGTCGAGGTGTCCCCGGCCCACCGGGGCCGGGGACACGGTCGCACCCTGATGCTGCTCGCCGAACAGGAGTGCCTGGCCGCCGGGGTGCGCGAACTCGGTCTGAACGTCTTCTCCGGCAACGAGGTCGCCCTGCGCCTCTACGCCTCGCTCGGCTACCGGATCGTCAATCGCTGCTACGGCAAGCAGCTGTGAGGAGTTGACGAGCCGTCAGCAGGGCGAGCGGGTCAGGAAGCCCTCGCCGCCTCGATGACGGCGACGATCCGCTCGCGCAGCCCCTGCTGGCTCTTCCCGCCGTCCAGCCGCTCCCCGCCGATCACGTACGTCGGCGTGCCGGTGACCCCGATCGCCCTGCCCTCGGCCTGGTCGGCGTCCACGGTCAGCATGTGCCGGCCGTCGATCAGCGCGGTGTCGACCTCCTCGACGTCCGCCCCGACCTCCCGGGCCACCTCCAGCAGCACCTGCTGCCCCCGCGCGTCCAGCTCCTCGACCCGGGCCAGCAGCGCCTCCACGAACGGCCACCCCAGCCCCTGGTCGAACGCCTCCTCGGCCGCCTCCGCCGCGGCGTAGGCGTGCTTGTGCTTCTCGAGCGGGAAGTGCCGCAGCTCCACGGACAGTGCGTCGCCGTACTGCGCGCGCAGCGCCCGTACGTCGTCCAGCGCGGTGCGGCAGTCCGGGCACTGGAGGTCGCACCAGAACTCGAGGCGGGGGAGGGAACCATCGATCATTCCCCCAGTGTTCCACTAGTGGGTGCCCGCCCCCGCCCGGCGGTGCGCCCGAGGGCGGACCGCCAGGACCGACAGGGAGGCACCGATGACCAGGACGATCGGAAACGAAGGGGCCCACTCGTGCTGACCGCGGCGATCAGTTTCCTGCTCACGGCCGGTGGCGTGGCCGTCGCGGGCCTACGGGCCCGGCGTCGGCGCTTCCTGTCGGCGACCCGCTGGTTCGCGGTGGCCCTGCTGCCCGCCGGGCTCTACCTGACCGGACTGTTCCCGCTGGCGAGCACGATCGGCCGGGAGTTCGCCGACTGGGCGGCCAAGCTGGTCTTCGACCCCCGGGTGTGGGTCGGCATCGTGCTGCTCGGCGTCTCCGCCGCCCTGCTGGTCACCACCCGCTGGGTGGGCCGCCGCGGCGCGGTGGAGGGCTCGCCGGATCGTCCGGCCGCCGCCAGACCGGCTCCCGAGCGCCCGGCGGTCGCCCAGGCACCCAAGGCACCCGGGAAGCAGCAGACGGGCAAGCGGGACGACGGCCTCGGCGACTTCGCCGACATCGAGGAGATCCTCCGCAAGCGCGGCATCTGAGCCGCGCGGCGGGTGCGTCAGGCGGAGGGGACGGTCTCCGCCGACCGCTGCCGTGCCCGGTAGGCGGCCACGTGCAGCCGGTTGCCGCAGGTGCGGCTGTCGCAGTAGCGCCGCGAGCGGTTCCGGGAGAGGTCCACGAAGACCCGCGCGCAGTCCGGCGCCTCGCACCGGCGCAGCCGCTCCCGTTCGCCCGCCATCAGGATGAAGGCCAGCGCCATGCCCAGCTCGGCCGCGAGGTGGGTGCCGATCGCGGCGTGCGGCGCGAAGTAGTGGATGTGCCAGTCGTGGTGGTCGTGGTTGACCAGCCGGGGCGTCGTCCCGGCGGCCGCGACGATCGCGTTGACCAGCTCGGCGGCCTCTTCGGTGGACTCCGTCCCGAAGACCTCGCGCAGCCGGGTGCGCAGCTCCTGCACCTGGTGCAGGTCGTCCTCGGTGAGCGAGTCGATCTCGCTGATCTCCTGGCGGACCACGAAGGCGTCCAGCGCGGCGACGTCGGGCAGCCGCTCGTCGCCGCACACCTCGGGTGCGGTGTTGAGCAGGTCGACGAGGATGCTCAGCGCGCACTCGGTGTCATGGGTGATCAGCACGTTGGGACTCCTCGCGCAGGGGACTCCGGTACCCCGCGTCCACGGTTACCCCAGACCATACCGGCCCTTGCGGCATAAGGGCGGCGCGTTCGTTCGAAGGCCTGTACGGATCCCGTCAGAGTGTCCCAAAGCGGAACGACGACGGCGCCCGGCAGCGAGGCCGGCCACCCGTACGGATGGCCGGCCTGGCTGCCGGGCGCCTGCGGTGCTGCGGCCCCGCTCCGGTGGGAGCGGACCGTTCACCGGACCCCGAGGCCGCGTCGTGCGCGGCTGAGTCTGCTGCCGTGCCCCCGAGTAGGACGGCTGCGATGACGGCAGGAAGTACGGCCCCGCCGACAGCGGGGCTGGACCGCCTACGGTCGGGGTCAGCTTTCGGCGAGGATGTGGGACAGCTCCCGGTCGAGGTCGAAGTGACGGTGTTCGGTGCCGGGGGGCACCGCGGCGTCCGTCCGCTTGAGGAACGACTCAAGCGCCCGGGCCGGGGCCTCCAGCAGGGCTTCTCCTTCCGGAGAGCTCAGTGCGATGCAGACCACCCCTTGCCCGTGGCTGCGCGACGGCCACACCCGGACGTCGCCGGTACCGGTGGGTCGATGCAGCCCCTCCGCGAGGAGATCTCGGGCGAACACCCACTCCACGGTCTCGTCGGCGCCCGTGTGGAACGTGGCGTGCACGGCGTAGGGGTCGGCGGTGTCGTAGCGCAGGCCCGCGGGGACGGGCAGTGAGGACTCGCTGGACACGATGAGGCGCAGGTGCAGCTCGCAGCTGACCGTGGTGTTCATAAGCGCCATGGCCTTTCGCTCAGTGTGCGCTCGGGGAATCGCACGTCGGCGAACGGACCATCCCACCCCCAAGACCGATGTAAACCCCTCTGTCCCGATTCGGGCGCGAGTCGTACCCCTTACGGCGCATTGCGGAATCGTCGCGGAGTACCCGCCTGGGGCATTACCGGCGGTTCTTCTCGGCCGGATTCCGGGTCGGCGTGCACCTCGGCGTCCGCCCGGCCCGTGCGGGGTGCCGCGGGGCCGGGAGCGGGGGCGCGGATGGAGTGGCCGTGGCCCGACGAGTCGTGCGCGCGGAGGGGAACGGAGGAGGGTGTGGGCGGCGGAGGTGCGGCTCGGGGCCCTGGGGCGCCCGGGGCGGGGCTGCCGGTGGGCGGGGTGTTCGGAGCACCCTCCGGGATGCGGTAATGTTTTCCCTGCACCCGGGCGATTAGCTCAGCGGGAGAGCACTTCGTTCACACCGAAGGGGTCACTGGTTCGATCCCAGTATCGCCCACCGGAATGCATTGTGATATGTGAGGCCCAGTCGATTATCGGCTGGGCCTCACATGCATTTCCGGAATCCCGCCCGAAGTGCCGGCCGCAAATCCGGCTGAGGCACAGTCACCTTCCCTGCGGAGCACGAGTTCTGTGGATCCGTCGGCCGTACCCCGGAAGAGCGAGTTGTACGACTGCCCCCGAATGGTGCTACAGTTCTTCTCGTTGCCCGGGCGATTAGCTCAGCGGGAGAGCACTTCGTTCACACCGAAGGGGTCACTGGTTCGATCCCAGTATCGCCCACCCGGACAGCACGCAGGCCCTGACCAGGAAACCGGTCAGGGCCTGCGGCGTTTCCCGGGGGCGGCTAGGCGGCCGCCTCGCAACCGTGTTCGGGTTCCAGTCGGCGGCCGCAGACGCACCGGGCCGGCCGCAGCGGCCAGGACGCGTCCACCCGCTCCGGTGTCCCCGAGCGGTCGAACCAGGCCTGCAGCCCGCGGGCCTGCGCCGCGTGCCAGACCGCCTGCCGCAGGTGCAGCTCCGCCGCCGACAGCCCGCCGAGCGCTGCCGGGTAGCGGGCCCCTATCCGCCGGATCAGCGACATGGCCGCCGTCGCGTCCGCCGCCGCGTCGTGCGCCCCGGTGAGGTCCACCCCGTAGTGGGCGCACAGGTCGGTCAGTGTCCGGCGGCCCTTGCGGTAGCGGTCCACGTGCTTGTCCAGCACCCGCGGATCCAGCACCACCAGCCCGGCCCCGGCCAGTCCGGCACTGAGCGTCAGTCCGTGGTGGCGGCGCAACTCCCGGTCCAGCAGCGTCAGATCGTAGGGCGCGTTCATCACCACCACCGGGCGGCCGGCCCGCGCCTGGGCCGCCAGCGCGCGGGTGACCTCCGCCACCACCACCCGGGCCGGCCGGCCGTACGCCCGGACCTGCTCGTCGGTGATGCCGTGCACCGCCCGGGCGCCGTCCGGGATCGGCACGCCCGGATCGGCGAGCCAGGTGGTGGTCTGCGCCGGTGCGTCCGGGGCGAGTTGGACGACCAGGGCGGCCGAGACGATCCGATCGGTCTCCACGTCCACGCCGGTCGTCTCGGTGTCGAAGGAAGCGAGTGGGCCGGTGTACCAGTGCTGCTGCATGACTGCCCCTCAGGCGTGCGTTCCGCGCCCTGGTGATACCCGGTTCTGACGCCCGCTCAACCCGTTTGGCCCAGCCCCGACCGGGGATCCTGCCCAGGACAGTCCCGTCCGAATCCGGACGGGCCCGGAGCCGGGGGAGGCCACGGGGCGATGGCACTGACCCAGCCGCAGCCCGACGGGGCGGCGGCCGCACTCCGGGGGAACCTCGCGGTCACCGCGTGCATGGAGACGCTGCAGGTCGGCTACCTGCACGCGGTCGCCGCCGCGGCCGGCTGCTCGCTCTCCCAGCCCTTCCCGGACAACGGCATCGACTGGCAGGTCAGCCACGGCTCCCGGGAGCACGAGGTGGACGACGAGGTCACCATCAAGATCCAGCTCAAGGCGACCCAGCAGATCGCGCCCGACCCGGCCGGGCCGTTCTTCAGCTTCACCCTGGACAACGACCACCTGCGCAAGCTCGCCCGCGCCCGGGTCGCCGTCCCGCGCATCCTGGTCGTGATGCTGCTGCCGCGCCGGGTCGACCACTGGCTCCGGGCCCGCCCCGACGCCCTCGAGCTGCGGCACTGCTGCTACTGGGTCAACCTGGCCGGCCACCCCGTCACCGGACAGCGGCGCACCAACGTCCGGGTGCCCACCGACAGGGTCTTCGACGACCGCGCGCTCTGCGACATCATGGCCCGGGTCGGCGCGGGCGAGAGCCCGTGACCACCCGGCCCCGGCAGCGAGGAGCCACGCCCATGACACTGCCGCACGGACCGGACGGCCGGGCCCCGGCCCTGCCCGACCCGGCCACCGTCGACCCCGCGGTGCTCGCCACCCTGCTCGCCCGGCACGGCTGGGTCCGGCGCGGCGGACCCGCCGCCCGGTACGGCCGCTGGACCCCGCCGGACGGCGAACCCGGCACCAGCCTCCTCGTCCCCACCGCGGACGGCTTCGACGACGCCGTCGAACTCCTCACCGACGCCGTCACCGCGCTCTCCCGCTCCCGCACCCCCTCCGCCCGCTCGATCCTGCTCGCCCTCGCCGTCCCCGGCGACGAGCTGAGCTGGCGCCGCGAGCTGCCCGGCCCCGCCGACGCCACCCCCTGGGACGACGCCGAGCGGCTCCAGCGGGCAGCGCGCGCGATGCTCGCCGCCGGGGCCAAGGCCGGCCGGACCACCGCCGCCTACTACGGCGCCAGGCTGGACGACCTCGCCGGGGACTTCCTGGACCGCGTCCTGCTCGTCGAACAGGGCGCCGTCGAGCACGGCGCCGCCCTCACCGCCCACACCCCCGCCCCCGAGGGCCGGACCGCCGTCACCACACTGGTCCGCGCCCTCGAGGCGCTGCGCGACGCCGTCGACTACCGCCGGGTCAGCGGCGGGCCGGAGGCCTTCGAGAACGCCGTCCGGTCCGGAGTCAGCCGGGAACTCGTCCAGTCCGTCGAGGACCTGGTGCGCGGTGCCACCGCCGCCCGGCTCACCGTCGCCTGGTCGCCCGCCGCCGGGACCCCGGGCGGCTTCGGCGACCGCCGGATCGACCTCGAATTCTCCCCCGGTGACCTGCCCGCCCTGACCGAGGCCGCCGGACTGCTGGCACGGATCGAGCCCGCCGTCGACGTCACCGTGGTCGCCGTGGTGGTCCGGCTCAAGCGCGCCGACCCGTCCGGTCCCGGCTCGGTACGACTGCGGGTGCTCGGCGGCGCCGAAGTCCGCGAACTCAAGCTGCGCCTGCCCGACCCCGACTACCGGCTCGCCGCCGAGGCCCACCTCTCCGGCGTCCCGGTCCGGGTCTCCGGCCGCCTCGAGCGGCGCGACGGATTCCGCCGGCTGACCCGGGCCCATGGCCTGGAGCTGTGCGGTTGGGGGGAGGACGAGCGCGAGCGGCTGCTCAAGGGACTCCATGAGGGGGGAGAGAGGTCCTGAGTTCACGGTGCGGGTGGCGCTCTCGGTACCATCGTCACGCGCAGCGCAGTGTTGCGTCCTCTGAAATCCAGTACGTCAGGAGAGACCGGTGACGGACGTCCGGGTAATCATCAGCCGCGAACCCGATCGGGAAGAGCGCGTGGTGACGACGGGCACTACGGCCGCCGAGCTCTTCGCCGACGACCGCTCGATCATCGCCGCCCGCGTCGGTGGCCAGCTCAGGGACCTCGCCTACGTCCTCCAGGACGGCGAGGAGGTCGAGCCGGTCGCGATCGACAGCAAGGACGGCCTCGACATCCTGCGCCACTCCACCGCGCACGTCATGGCCCAGGCCGTGCAGCAGCTCTACCCCGAGGCCAAGCTCGGCATCGGCCCGCCGGTCAAGGACGGCTTCTACTACGACTTCGACGTCGAGAAGCCCTTCCACCCCGATGACCTCAAGGCCATCGAGAAGAAGATGCAGGAGATCATCAAGCGCGGGCAGAAGTTCTCCCGCCGTGTGGTCACCGACGAGGCAGCCCGCGAGGAGCTGGCCGCCGAGCCGTACAAGCTGGAGCTGATCGGCCTCAAGGGCTCCGCCGCCACCGCCGGCGAGGGCGCCGACGTCGAGGTCGGCGCCGGCGAGCTCACGATCTACGACAACCTGGACGCCAAGAGCGGCGAGCAGTGCTGGGGCGACCTCTGCCGCGGCCCGCACCTGCCCAGCACCCGCCACATCCCGGCGTTCAAGCTGATGCGCAACGCCTCTGCGTACTGGCGCGGCAGCGAGAAGAACCCGCAGCTCCAGCGCATCTACGGCACCGCCTGGCCGACCAAGGAAGAGCTCAAGGCCCACCTGGACTTCCTCGTCGAAGCCGAGAAGCGCGACCACCGCAAGCTCGGCAACGAGCTCGACCTCTTCTCCATCCCGGAGGAGATCGGCTCCGGCCTCGCCGTCTTCCACCCCAAGGGCGGCATCATCCGCCGCGCCATGGAGGACTACTCGCGCAAGCGGCACGAGGAAGAGGGCTACGAGTTCGTCTACACCCCGCACGCCACCAAGGGGAAGCTCTTCGAGAAGAGCGGCCACCTCGACTGGTACGCGGACGGTATGTACCCGCCCATGCAGCTCGACGAGGGCGTGGACTACTACCTCAAGCCGATGAACTGCCCGATGCACAACCTGATCTTCGACGCGCGCGGCCGCTCGTACCGTGAACTGCCGCTGCGCCTCTTCGAGTTCGGGACGGTGTACCGGTACGAGAAGTCCGGCGTCGTGCACGGCCTGACCCGCGCCCGCGGCTTCACGCAGGACGACGCCCACATCTACTGCACCCGCGAGCAGATGGCGGACGAGCTCGACTCGACCCTGACCTTCGTGCTCAACCTCCTCCGTGACTACGGTCTGACCGACTTCTACCTGGAGCTGTCGACCAAGGACCCGGTGAAGTACGTCGGCAGCGACGAGACCTGGGAGGAGGCCACCCGCGTCCTCGCGGCCGTGGCCGAGAAGCAGGGTCTGCCGCTGGTGCCGGACCCGGGCGGCGCGGCCTTCTACGGCCCGAAGATCTCGGTGCAGGCCAAGGATGCGATCGGCCGCACCTGGCAGATGTCCACGATTCAGCTGGACTTCAACCTGCCGGAGCGTTTCGACCTGGAGTACACCGCGGCGGACGGCTCGCGTCAGCGGCCGGTCATGATCCACCGGGCGCTCTTCGGATCGATCGAGCGCTTCTTCGCGGTGCTGCTGGAGCACTACGCCGGTGCCATGCCGCCGTGGCTGGCCCCGGTCACCGTGACCGGCATCCCGATCACCGACGAGCACGTGCCGTACCTGCAGGAGGTCGCGGCCGAGCTGAAGAAGCACGGGATCCGGGTCGAGGTGGACACCTCGGACGACCGCATGCAGAAGAAGATCAGGAACGCCCAGAAGACCAAGGTTCCGTACATGCTGATCGCCGGCAACGACGACGTCGAGGCGGGCGCGGTCTCCTTCCGCTACCGCAACGGCGAGCAGAAGAACGGCGTCCCGCGTGACCAGGCGATCGCCGAGATCGTCGATGCAGTGGCCCGCCGTATTCAGGTGTAACCCCTCCCCGCCTGAGCGGGGGTGATTCGAACGGTGTGCCGGTCGCCGAGGCAGTCGCCGAGGTCACGCGCGGGGCGGGCTCTTCAAGAGTCTGCCCCGCGCGGCTTTGCAAGCAAGATTGGGCGAATATGCTGATCAGCATGACGACTGAGCCGGAACTGCAGCGGGGTGTCGGTGAGCCGGACGGCTTCCGCCGCCTGTGGACCCCCCATCGGATGGCGTACATCCAGGGTGAGAACAAGCCCACCGGCCCGGCTCCGGACGACGGTTGTCCGTTCTGCTCGATCCCGTCGCTGAGCGACGAGGACGGGCTGGTCATCGCGCGGGGGAGTGCCGTGTTCGCGGTGCTGAACCTGTACCCGTACAACGGCGGGCACCTGATGGTGGTCCCGTACCGGCACGTGGCCGACTACACCGACCTCGACGAGGCGGAGACCGCCGAGCTGGCGGACTTCACCAAGCGGGCGATGACCGCGCTGCGCGCGGCCTCGGGGGCGCACGGGTTCAACATCGGGATGAACCAGGGCGCGGCGGCCGGGGCCGGGATCGCGGCGCACCTGCACCAGCACGTGGTTCCGCGCTGGGGCGGGGACACCAACTTCATGCCGGTGGTCGGCCACACCAAGGTGCTGCCGCAGCTGCTGGCGGACACCCGCAAGATGCTGGCCGAGGTCTGGCCCTGGTTCCGGCTGACCCGGCACAACGCGGGTTTCCTGACCGTGGACCGGCTGGC
>NZ_JBSFGK010000143.1:0-12895 GCF_053596495.1 Kitasatospora sp. NPDC001683 | reverse complement strand
GGTTCGGGGCCGCGCAGCCACGGAGCTCCTAGGAGTGCGCCGATGCCCGACGCGGAAGTACCCCGCCGGGCGCGGGCGGCAGCCCGATCCGGGCCGGGGCGGTGCGTTCGCCGGTCGGCAGGTCGACAGCCTTCGCGGGCTTCGCCGCATCGACGGAACCAGGGCCGTGGATGGTGAGTTCGAAGTCCTGGTGCGCCTTGGCGTCCGGCGCGAACGGCAGGCGGATCCACCCGTCCGCGACCAGACGGCGCACCTCGGCACGGCTCAGCCCGAGACCGAGTTGGAGCAGCCGCTCCACCCGGATCGGCGCGGGCAGCTCGAAGCCCACCGATATCGAGAGCGGGCTCGGATCGTCGAGCGCGTACAGCGGCATGCGGGTCTCCAGCTCCCAGGTGCCGGCCCAATCGAGCCGGTACCGGTTCTTGGCCGCGAGCGACGCGCTCATCACCAACTCCCGTACCGCGGCCGGGTCGTTGATCTCGTACGCGACCAGCCGGGCCGGCTCCAGCGTCGAGACGTGGGCGCGCTCGTGGACGGGCACCTTCGACGTGCGATCACACGACGCACAGCTCAGCAGCAGCCAGACGTCGAGCAGCTTGCCGTTCGCGTTGACGCGGATCTTCCCCGAGGCGCGGTGCCGCGTGCCGGGGCAGTCCGGGCAGGGCCGAACGACGGTGGGCAGGGCGGACTGACGCACGGCCCACAGGGCCTTGCGGTCGGTATTCATGTGTGGTGGTTGCTTTCAGGACTGAGCAGGAGGGCATGCCGAACTCGCTCGGCCGCTCCCGCTCTCTGACGGATGCTCACGAGGGGCGCAACCGATCGCCCCTGGGCCGGGTCGTCAGGCTCCGAGGTCGATCGCGCGACAGGTACGTACTACGCGGCAGTCATCAAAAGTCCATGCGGGCGATCATGATCGAGGCGGAGGCCCGCGGCAACCGCATTTTGGCCGAGGCGAGCAACGGCGCAGCCCCGGCCCGAGCACGCACGGACCCGGCCCAGACGCCAGCACAGCAAGCGGGCACGCGGGACGCAGCAGCCCCGCACTTTCTGACAACGGCCTCCAGACAGGCCGAGAAGGGCGGCGTCGCCCGCGAACGGAATCGTGGTCGACGGAGCGCGGGGCGGGTCAGGAGGGTCTCGGCGTGTCGGTCCGGCAGCGGAGCCACGGTGGGACAGCCGACGGCGGCCGGTAACGGGACGGCGCAGCAGGCCGGCGGCAATCACCATCGGATCTGATTGGATTCGCGGCGCTGTGGGTCATGCAGCGGACTCGCCGGTCGTCGGCGTCGCGGTGCGGGCGGTTGGCTCGATACGGCGGCTCGCGGACGTGGGGATCGTGATGTTGCGCATGAACAGGAGCACTGCGAGGGCGAGCAGACGGCGCCGCTCCAGGCGAGGGTGGAGCCGATCGCGGGGTCTGGCCCAGGTTCTGTGACCGGTGACACTGGGTGACGGATCATGCGCGGTGGCGGGGCCTGGAGATCGTCCGGAACTGGTCGGTCGAGTCACCTGGCTGGCTGACATTCGGCGGCTGTGTCGCAATCGTGGTCGTGGCTCGGTGAGTTGCTGTTCCCGTCGCTGCCCCAGGTGGAGGTCGTCGGTGTCGAAGCGCCCGGTGCGGTGGTGCGGATCGCCGCCCGCGTGACTGCTCCGGGTGCGTCCTGCCCGGACTGCGGGACGTGGTCTGAGCGGGTCCACGGCTCCTACCTGCGCTATCCGTCGGATCTGCCCAGCTGCGGGCGGCCCGTGACGGTTGCCCTGCGGGTGCGCCGCTTCGTCTGCCAGGCCCTGGTGTGCCAGCGGCGGACGTTCGTCGACCGTGCCGGAGCCCGAACCCCAGTGGGAGAATCCGTTGACTGCCGCGGCCGGCAACGCCGATGACGCCCTGGTGGACCCGGCCGGGCGCGTCGCCGAACGGCGGCGCGCCAACCACGCCCTCGCCCACCGGCTCTTGGCCGGCGGGATGAGTCAGCGCGCCGTCGCGAAGCACCTCGGCTGGAGTCGCAACACCGTGCGCCGCTACGCGGAGGCCGAGAAGTGGCAGGACATGATGAAAGGGCCCGCAGGCCCCGCGGCCCGTCAAGCTCGCCCCCCGGAGGGCGGCCTGGTGCATCAGCTGTCGGATGGCGTGGTGGACGAGCAGGAGGCCGTCAACCGGTCACCCGCAGGCGACTTGACCTGCCCCACCCTCGCCACACCACAACCAACGAGCCAGGGACACCGAAGTCACCGGCATTGGGCCCAGGGCGGCAGGCGGTGAGTGGAGCAACGGGTGGGGGTTCGTCGGCTGGGTGGGTCGTGGAGGGTGATGATGCCGTCGATCAGTCCGCCGCAACGGTCGACGTCGAGCAGCCGTCCACCCAACGCAGCCCGGCAGCCGACGCCCGCACGGCCCGTAGCTCGTCCTCGGCCTCCTCGTGGCGCCCCAACGCGGCCAGGGCCGCCGCCAGTTCGCCGCGCGCGGCCAGGGTGGCCGGCGCCTGCGGGCCCAGCTCGTCGGTGCGCAGCCGGACGACCTGCCGCAGGGCGGCTTCGGCCCCGGCCCACAGCCCGTCGGCCGCGAGGCGGTTCGCCTTGGCGGCCAGGGAGTCGGGCACGGCTCCGCGACCGGTTGCGCCACCACGCCAGCATCCGTCCCTCTCCCCCGTCGCTCCGGCCCTCCGCCGGCTCGCGGCGGTGATCATACTGTTGGGGTCCCGGGAGTGGGCGGCGTGCAGCGTCGCGCCGGCCTTCCGCGTCTCGGCGTGGACGACGGGGCCCCGACGTACTGATCCTCGACGACTTCGCGGATGCGCCAGCTGACCACCGCCCAGGCCGATGACCTCTACGAACTTGTCTCCGAACGCCAGGGACGCTCGCTGATCATTACCAGCAACCGGGCACCCAGCGACTGGTATCCCCTCTTCCCCCGCGCCGGCTACCGCCGCCGGTCCGGCAGCACCTCGGACGGCTCTTCCCACTGGTGCGGAACCGGCGGGAGGGACGACGGTGCGCCAGGCCCGTCCTGCTGGAGCGAGACCGTGCGTGTGGGCGCGGGGATCGAGATGCCCTCCGTCCGGTACCGCTGGTGCAGGCGCTTGATGAACTCGTGCTTGATCCGGTACTGGTCGCTGAACTCACCGACGCCCAGGATCACCGTGAAGTTGATCCTGGAGTCCGCGAAGGTGTGGAAACGGACGGCGGCCTCGTGGTCGGGCACGCCACCGCTGACGTCGGCCATCACGCTGTCGACGACATCGAGGGTGACCCTCTCCACGTGCTCCAGGTCGCTGTCGTAGCCGACCCCGGCCTGGACCAGGATCGACAGCTTCTGCTCGGGCTGGGAGTAGTTCGTCATGTTCGTCCGCGCCAAGCGGCCGTTGGGGATGATCACCAGGTTGTTCGACAGGTTGCGCACCACGCTGTTGCGCCAGTTGATGTCGACGACGTATCCCTCCTCCCCGCTGGTGAGCCGGATGTAGTCACCCGGCTGGACCGTCTTCGAGGCGAGGATGTGCACACCCGCGAAGAGGTTGGCGAGGGTGTCCTGCAGGGCCAGCGCGACCGCGAGACCGCCCACCCCGAGGGCGGTGACCAGCGGGGCGATGGACACACCGAGGGTCTCCAGGGCCACGAGGACGCCCATCGACAGCACCACGACCCGGGTGATGTTGACGAAGATGGACGCGGACGCCGCGACGCCCGTGCGGGACGCGGCCACCGACTGCACCAGCCCGGTCACCACCCGGGCCGCGCTGAGCGTCGCGATGACGATGAGCACGGCCGTCAGCGACTGGCCGACCAGCCCCCCGATCCGCGCGGTGAGCGGCAGGGCCGAAGCTGCCACCTCGGCCCCGGCGACCACGGCCGCCCAGGGGACGATGGTGCGCAACGCGTCGACGATGATGTCGTCCCCGCTCCACTTGGTCCTGCTGGCGTGCTTGCCCAGCCATTTCATCAGAGCCCGCAGCACCAGACCGGCCACACAGCCGGAGGCCAGCGCGATGCCGGCCACCACCCAGTCGTGCAGGACCAGGTCCCGGGTCACCGTCCCGCCCCCGCAGCGTGGAGGGCGAGGCAAAGGGCCGTCGTCGGCCGCCGTACGTGCTGTGTCGTCACCTTGTCGCCTGTCAGGTCGTGTTCGTGTGCAGCTCCGCTGGATCGGATGCTCGGATCCGAACGGACTGCCAATCCTGCCCCACCGTCCGGCTGCCGCCAGAGCCGGAACGCCGGCCTTCCGGTCCTCGACTCGCCGCTGGTGCGCGGCGCCAGGACGGCGGGGTATGCAGGGCAGGTCAGCCCGCGACGGTCTCGGCGTGCCGGTGGCGCGCGTCCAGGAGCGCGCTCTGCCGGTCGGTCAGCTTCCCGTCGATGCGGACCTTGTCCTGCCTTGCCGGAGCCGGTCGCGGCGACCACCATCGTCCGACCTCCAGCCTTCACCTCGCGCACTGCGGCCGCGACGGCGTCCTTCTGAAACCAGTGCAGCGGCACCGGGTTCGCCGGACCGGCGGGAGGCTGCCGAGGTGTTTCACAGGCGATTACCCACGAAACACCGAATCGGAGCCCGGGGCTGGCTGCCGCCGAGCGTGCGGTGCTCGATCGGGAAGCGCCGATATCAGGGGCCGACCCGGTCGTAGCGGAGCGCGGTGAAGCCAACGCCATCGGAGTAGACCTGCGCGACGGTGGCCGCCCCGACGGCGTTGATCTCCTGGGCCTGCAGCCGGATCGTTGTCGGCCCGCTGACCCTGATCAGCTCGCTGATCGGCGCGGTCTGGTTGCCGCCCGCCTGGGCGTCGCCCGGGTTCCCGTTGATGATCTGGTAGACGAGCCGCTCGCTCTCCGGCACCTCGGCGGCGGCCGTGACGTTCCACAGTCGCGCGCTCATGTAGACGTTGAGCGACGGAATGCCCGCGAGGCGTCCACGGACGTCCGCGTCGAGCTCGTACGTGCCAGCCCGGGGAAGCGTGATCTCCAACGGGGTGTCGGTCCAGGTGCCGGGCGGCAGGTTGACGATCGAGTGGAGCTTCGCGATCCCGCTGTTCGCGGCCGGGGCGGTCGGGGCCGCGTTCGCGTCGCTCTGGATGGCTGCCGTGGTCGTGGCACCCACGAGCAGCAGCGCCGCGATGCTGGTGAGACTGGTGCGCAGGGTTGACATGGTTCCTCCGGGGTGAAGCCGATGGGATATGCCTCTGACACGGTAAGAATCGCCCGTCACAAGGCCCATCACCTGAACGGGTGAGGACCGCTCGCGCACCGAGCACCTGTGAGCGGGCGTACGCCTGCTCACAGCGGACAGCCGCTGGGCGCCCGTGTGGATCTCCAATGCCATCGGCCCCAACCTCACCTACGCCGGATCACTGGCCACCCTTCTGTGGCGGCGGATCGTCCACGAGCACGAGGTCGACCTCGCCGAGTTCACCCGCCTCGGCCTGCTCGCCGTGCCCACCGACCTGGGGGCGGACCCGGCTGGGGCGCAATGGAAACGCGTTTCGGGCGCATTCTGTTCGGCGGTCCACCACCTCGCGGCTCTTACACGCTCGTTTCCCGCCTGTTTGTTTCATGGTCGTTTCTTTAACATCATGAAGTGCCGGCTCCGGCTTCGGGGTTGGACTATCAGGCCCCTTAGACTAAGCGGTGGAGGAAAGCCTGCCACCAGCGATCGATGTCGGAGGGATCGGCGCCGCAGACAGAGCACCGGAGCCGGACCGGTTTCGGGTGCCGGTCGCCGGGAAACCACTCGTCCTTCAGCGGATGTGGGGGCGAGCGACGACGGCGGTGCCGGCGGCGGCCTCCAGGAGGAGCGGGGCGCTCCAGCAGAGCCGGGGCGAGGTGAAAGCGCGGACTCGAGGACGGCGGCCGGGGTGGGGATGTGGCGCAGGGCGGCGATGACGCCGGCGGCCTGCCCGGCGGGCTGTGGGGCGGGCTGTGGGGTGTCCGGGGTGGACCGGTGGGCCCGGGACAGCGGCGGGTGGCGCCAGGACGGTTGTGGCGGCCCTGGGGCGCTGCTTGGGGCCGAGGGCACGGGCCACGCCCGGGGCCGGGGGCCGCCGGGCGGACGACGGATTGCTCACAGCCGTTCGACGGGTCCGGGTGCGGCCTAGTGGCGGCCGACCCAGGCGGTGCGGCCGGCATTGCCGGACGCCCACACAGCCAACAGCCCCGCAGGGGAGGAACCGCCGCCGTCCAACCGCACAACCACTGGGGGCACGCCATCCTCCAGCTCGTCGGCGTCGCCGTGGACGCCACCCACTGACACCGCCCGTGGCTTCGCCGACCGGCGGACCTACCCTGATCGACGACACGGGGAAGGCGAGGACGTGAAACTGACGGTGCGCAAGCGCTTGATCGCTGCGGTGGGCTTGATCGTGGTCATGGTGGCGGCATGCGAGGCGAGGGAACGTGATTCCGACTATCCACTCCCGTTCAAGCGGAGTGACGCCTCGGTCCTGCGCCGTATCGCGCTCGCCGACCCGTCCACGAAGAACACCACCGTCGCGGCGGACGACCGCACGATCTCGATGGAGGTCGCCTGGAGCGGCTGCGACTACAAGCCCGACCTGGTGGCACGGGAGACGGCCGAGCAGGTGACACTGCTGCTCCGGCGCCGGGACGCCTCGGGCCCGAACATCGGATGCGAGGACGGCGGCATCGCCGAGCTCACCGTCGTCCTGCACCAACCCCTCGGCACCCGGGCCCTGACCGACGCCCTCACCGGCGAACCCGTCCCCCACACCCACGCCTGACACCGGGCTGCGGCCGGATTCCGGCAGCCCCGAGACGGACGGCGGCGGCACCCGACCGGCCGGGTACGGGCGAAGCAACGCAACGCCGCGCCCAGGCGTGCCGGCCCGACAGCAGGCAGCCGCACCAGACGAACGGGGGTGGCCGCGGACCCCTGTTTACAGGGGCCGGCCGGGCCGAATCCAGGTCAGTTCTAGGGCGAGGTCGCGCAGCGTCTCCGGTGCCGCCACGGCGATGGTCTGGTCGCTTAGTTCGAGGATGGCTGCGAAGAACCCGTCCCGGGTCGCCGTACGGACGGTGTGTTCCTGGCCGTCGAGGCGCAGCACCGCCTCCCCGGATGTGGTGGGGACGGGGTTCAGGATTGCCTCGACTGATGCCATGGGGTCGAGGTCTTCTTCCTCGGTGAAGTTGGCGATCGTGGTGCCGAGGATGTCGTCCAGGCTCAAGAAGGGCTTGATCCTGGAGTTGGCCGGTGCGGGGCGGGTGGTGCGGACGCGGACGCGGTAGGTGCGCTGGTGGGCGTACTGGAGATCGACGTCGGTCAGGTAGCCGTCGGTGCCCTCTCGGCCGAGCAGGACCGTCCATCCGGGCTCCGGGCGGGCCAGTGCTGCGACGGGTCGGCCGAACTCGCGCAACGTTTCGTCGTGAGTGGGAACGGAGGGCCTGGGCTGGTCGGCTCCCGGCGGGATGCGGAACACGGTGCTGTCCTTCCTAGCGTGGGGGCTTCTCCAGGCAACCTGCTAGGAGAAGCCCTACACGCACGGCGGTTTGTCAGATCAGAAGATGCCGTAGTGGACGATCACCGCGCCCGGGGCCGGGTAGCAACTCGAGCCGTCGTCGAGCGTGGCGTAGCTGGTGCTCTCGACCCAGGCCTGGCCGTTGCTGGGTGACAGGCCTCCGACGTGCCGGCTGCCGTTCCACTTCTGGCGCTCCAGGAGGCCGGAGGGGGCCCAGGTCTGGTGGCTGACGCCGCCGGAGTCGGACAGGCCGACCTCCCAGTAGTAGAAGATCGCCCGCTGGTTGGGGTTGAGGGTGAACCCGGTGTTGAGGTCGACGCTGAGGTTGCCCACCGCCGTGCCGGACAGCCAGGCGGTGCCGCACTGCGGGTTGTAGTAGTCGCTGTAGTCGTCAGCGACGTCGTGGCCGGGCTTCACGGCCGGCTTGATGCCCCACTGGCTCTGTTCACGAGTTGCGACAGCATTTGTTGACGAGTTTGGGAGGCACTTGAGCCGCGACGGCCGTCGAACAGTTCGCGAGATTCGACAGCACCCTGCCGACCTCGACTGTCCCGGATGGTTCAGCGCGGCAGGCCGATGGCGCGGGAGATGACGGTGTCGAAGGTGCGGTCGGGCAGGAGGCGGCGCAGGGCGATGAGGGGGCGGGCGCCGAAGCCGCTGGCGTAGCGGGTCTTGGGGCGGCGGGCGGTGACGGCCTTGGCGATGGCGTCGGCGATGACGGAGGGCGGGGAGTTGCGGTTGGCGTTGGCCTCGGAGCGCAGGGAGGAGGCGACGGCGGCGGCTTGGGTGGCGTAGGCGCCGCTGGTGGAGGACTTCTCCAGCTTGGCGGCGGCGATGGCACCCCATTCGGTGGCGATGCCGCCCGGTTCGATGACGACGACGTCGATGCCGAAGGGCTTGGCCTCCAGGCGCAGGCAGTCGCTGAGGGCTTCGAGGGCGAACTTGGTGCCGTGGTACCAGCCGCCGAGCGGGGTGTGGATCTTGCCGCCGATGGAGGTGACGTTGACGACGGTGCCGGCGCGCTGGGTGCGCATGTGGGGCAGGACGAGCTGGGTCAGGCGGATCGCGCCGAAGACGTTGACCTCGAACTGGTAGCGGCCCTCGTCCAGGGGCACGTCTTCGAGGGCACCGTAGGAGCCGTATCCGGCGTTGTTGACGAGCACGTCGATCCGACCGGTCTCCGCGATGATCTTGTCGATGCCGGTCTGCATGGAGGCGTCGTGGGTGACGTCCATGGCCAGCGGGCGGATGCCGCGGTCGGCGAGCGTGGCCAGGCGGTCGGTGCGGCGGGCGGCTCCGTAGACGGTGTAGCCGAGCTCGTCGAGCTTGAGGGCGGTGGCCTCGCCGATGCCGGAGGAGGCACCGGTGACGAGGGCGGTCTTGGCGGGCATGGCGGTAGTCCTCACACGTAAGATGAACTGGGGTTCACGATTATCCTGAACCTTGGTTCATCTTGATGCAAGTGAAAGGGCAGGCGAGTTCCGTGACCCAGGCCAGGGCGCCGCGCGCCGACGCGGTCCGCAACCGACGGAAGATCCTCACCGCCGCCGGTGAGCAGATCACCCAGCACGGCCCCGAGGTCGGCATGGACGAGATAGCAGCCGCTGCGGGCGTGGCCGTGGGCACCCTGTACCGGCACTTCCCCACCAAGACGGACCTGGTCGCCGCCGTCGTTGCCGAGTGCGTCGCCCGTGTCGCCGACGACGCCGAAGCCGTCCTCGCCCGCGTCGCCGCCGGAGCCCGGGCCGCGGACGAGCTGACCGCCTTCCTCGGCCGCGTCATCGAGCAGTCCGTCACCGACCGCGCCGTGAAGGCGGCCGCCCAGACGCTCGGCGCGGAGCCGGGCGACCGCGCCGACGAGGACCGCGGCAGCAACGCCGTCGCCACACTCATCCGGGCTGGCCAGTCCGACGGCGACATCCACCCCGACGTCTCCGTCGGTGACATCTACCTGCTGTTCTCCACCGCTCCCACCGACCACCCGCCCGCGGCTCGGGCCCGTTGGCTCGCCCTGGTCACCCCCGGGCTGACCACCAGAGCCCGGCCGGCAGGCAACCGACGCTGAGCAGACCCGATGCCGCATCAGGCCGTGTTGTCGCTTCTCGTGAACATCGAACACGACCGGTTCATGGTGCTGTTCAAAGTCGCGTACATCCGCTGTCGCAACTCGTGAACAAAGCCACCCCACCGCGCGGCGGCGAGCTGCTGAGCCGCAGCGTCCTCAGAGTCAGTGGCGTTCTTCTTGACGGAGTACTCGAAGCCTTGCGCGCTGGTCTCGATGGTGTAGCCGTTCGCTTCGGCGACCGCCTTGTCGTAGCCCTTGAAGAGCATCCCGACCTCGATGGCGGTCGACAGAGGCCTGCGGCACGGCGGTGTCCGCCGCCGCTACAGGAGCGGTTGCGGCCAGAGCGGAAGCGGCGAGCGCCGTCGCGGCCGCCGCTGTCGCGAGCTTGCGGAAGCATGATGAAGTCCCTCCCCGGCGACCCCCGTGGCCGCCTACGAACGTCCATCCACACTTCGCAAGCCTGGCCTGTTCGTGTCGCGACCACTGTCCGGAACCGCTCGCAAGCCGTCCGAAAGCATCAGGTACAGAACAAGACGTCGCACGCCGACAGTTCGCTTAACGGATGTGCCATCAGGCTGGGGTCCGCCGTCGTCGACGCCACCCACCGAAACCATCCTCGGCTCCGCCGACCAGCAGACCTATCCAGACCGATGAGGACGCACTGACTGGTGTGCTCGGAGTCTTCGCCTGCGGCGCGGGCGGTAATCAGTTCTACGGCGTCGGCGCGCAGCGCTGGCAGCGCCGGTACTTCCGGCCGCCCTTCGGGCCGGTGTGCCGAGCCTCCCACACGCGGGTCTCTTCGACGGTCATGACCGTCCAGCCGCTGTCTGTCTTCGTCGCCGCCATCTCGAACTCGAAGTCGGCTTTGGTACCGCCGTATCGCAGGTTCTGTTGGTGGCAGAAGAGCCGGCGCTCTTGCACGTACTCCTCGCCGACCGGTCGGCTCCACTCTGTCGGCATGGTGCGCCGCACCACGGGACAGGTTGTTTCGTGCAGTCCTGCGGAGCGGCCCACGGTGAACGGGTACTCGTCCGGGGTGTTGTAGCGACGCCACCGCTCGGCCAAGGCGTCGAGGTGCGGCTCGAAGCGGTCGCCGTACTTCTCGCAGTCGGGGCACCCGCCGTTTCGGACGCACCAGGCGAGGAGGTCGTCGTGCTGCTCGTACTCGCGCAGGTCCCACTGGTCGTACACGTGACCGGCGAGACGCAGAAGCAGCTCGCGCGCCTCCGCAGCCGTGATGGTGCCGGCCCCGATGGCGGCGACGATGTCGATCACCGCCGGCAGCTCCACCGACTGGCCGTAGCCCTCCCGCAGCGGACGTTTGCGCTGACGCGGGAAGTCGATCCCGAAGGTGACGAGTACGTCGGGCATCTCGATTCCCGGAGCACTCACGCTCACCTGCGCACTGATCCCCACTGCTTCATCCCTCTCATAGGTCGGTCGGCGGCTCGCGGACAATCCCGAACCTGCGAACTGGCTGGCCCCTGCCGGCAGCGGGTCGTGGGGCACCCCGAAAGGCCGGGCCGACCCCGTCTGGGGCTTGCTCGTTCGCGCGCATCGAACTCACTGCTGGTCTGGTGCGGCCCAGGCCGGAGCCAGCGAACGGGTTGTCGCGGCCACCCTGCCGTCATCACCGCGCGCTTGTCCCGGCTTTCCCCGAATGAGTGAGACCGGCTGCGGGCCACGCCGCCCCGGACCGCGGCGGGGCCGATCGAGTAGTGCGCAGCGGGATCGCCCCGACCTTGGGTGGCGCGGGCGGCTCGTTCCGGCGGCAGGGGTGGCCGCACCACGCGAACCCCTTTAAGAGCAGTAGCCAGAGAAGTAGACGCGGGACCTTCCGGACGCCGAAGGCTCCCTACAGGTGGCTTCGCGCGTGACGCGCGAGCCCGGGCGGCCTTCGCCGAGTCCGGCGACCCAGGCCGTCGCCCGCTCGAACAGCCCCGCCGCACAGCGGGGGGTAGCAGCACCGATGACGCCACCCTGGCAGGACCGGTGCTGCCCAATATCTAGAACCCGTCCAGGCCTGCGGGGTGTCGTCCAGGTACGGCGCACCGCCGCGGATCGACCACACGGTCCGTTTGCCGTCCGGAGTGACGAAGCCGCCGGCCGGGCCGTCCCCGAGGATCGGCGCCGCCACCGCGAGCGGCGCCCACATCCCGCCGCCGGTCTCGTCGCGCAGGTCCACCACCCACCCGCAGGCGCCCGCCCGGTCCGTCGCGGCGGCCGCAATGCGACCCTGGCGGACGTACTCGGCGTAGGTGCGGTCCGAGCCGTTCACCGGGGGAAGTGCCAGGTAGCCGATCCGGTTGGGGAGTTGGCGCGCCGTCGGTGCGTTGACGACGTCGGGGTCGCCGTAGACCTGGCCGGCCCGGGCGGGTGGAAAGAAGCGACTGTGGTGGTCGCCGAGTGCGACCAGGGCGCCTTCGATCGCGGGATACGTCTCGGCCGCAGTGCGGGCATCGCCGGCGCGGTCGAAGGCCTGGGCACGGACGGCCTTCCAGTCCACCTCGGCCCTGCGCAGCGACTGCTGCTGCATGAGGTCCAGGGCCTCGATGAGGTAGCCGCGAGCCTCGGGCGAGAGACGGGCGCCCTCACGCGGCGACGGCGTCGAGGCACAGCCCGCGAGCAACACTGCAGCCCAGACGGCTATCACCCAGCGGTGTCGTGAACGCATGCATCCCCCTGACCGCTGCCGGCAGGGGCCAGCCACATTTCCGCCGATCGAGCCCCCCACACGTCCAGCACGCGCGCAGCGAGGCGTTCGCCTCCCGGACGGCCTCCAGCTGCTCCGCCCCATCGTCCGTAGGGGTTCATTCGTTAAGACAGACGTGGCCGGAGTCGACGAACCAGCCGTCCTCGAACTCGGCTGAGCCGCGCCACGGGGACGCGCAGCCGCTCTGCAGCCCGGCCGAAGGTGCAGTTCCTCGGCCAGAGTCAGGAAGAGCGACCGGCAGCGCCGGAGCGGGCAGGAGGTCGAGCGGTCCGCATGCCTCACCACGCTCCCGGGCGTCGGCGACGAAGGCCGAGTGGATCCGCCCGACGTCGAGCAGGTGCTCGCGCCCGTGCCGCACGGCGAGCTGCTCGCCGTCCAGCCAGTTCGGCCCCAGGGTGAGGAAGTAGAGCAGCAGGTCGATCCGGTCTGGCCCGGCCCGGCCCGGGCGTTGGCGTGTCCGAGATCGTCGGCCGGGACGGTGTGCGCCCCAGGGCATCCACGGCTTCCGGCCACGGCGCCGCCGGGTTCGGGGTGCCGCTGCGGGGTGGCGGTCCAGGCTCAGTTGACTTCCGCTCCCCAGCCTAAAGGCCGGGGATTCCTACCACGGTCGTCTGACCGTCTCGGTGGGTTCCTGCTTCTCCGCGCTGCGCCGGAACA